>DASSSA010000026.1:0-2886 GCA_035701505.1 Actinomycetota bacterium | reverse complement strand
GGGTTCGTACTCAGTGGGGTCCCGGCCGGATCAGGGCAGCGCGTGCAGCACGTCAGCCGTGACCCCGGCTACGGCCCGCGACGGCTCGGCCCCGCCGGCAGCCCGTGCCCTCGACACCGACCCTCTGGCCTTGCCGAGCTGGGAGCGGAACTCGTCGGCTCCGTTCCCGATCATGGTCGCGGCCCGAGCGATCTTGTTCTCGAGGATCCCCTCCATCGCGTCGAGGAGCGACCCGACCTCCGACAGCACCGCCTGCACGTCGCCCGTCTCGCCGAACCGGCCCACCAGGCTGTACAGGAACAGGAGCACCGGGAGCGCCGTGGAGTACGGAACGATGACGACCCCCTTGGTGAACGCGTCTGCATGCGCCCGCTTCAGGACCGCGTAGGCCGCGTCGGGAACGGCGGCGATCGCCACTGGCGCCGTGAGTGCGGGGTCGAGATACTGGGCGACCTCCCGGGCGCGATTCGCGACCACCCGCTCGACGTCTCGGGCCCGGGCGTCGAGCTCGCTGGGGTCCGCCACGGCTTCCAGGGCCTCGAGTTCCGCCAGCGCCGACCACTTGGAATCGACCGGCAGGCGCCGGCCGTCGGGAAGCAACAGGCCGAACTCCACCACCTTGCCGTTGACCTTGAAGTCGGTGACCAGGATCCCCGGCGGAAGCTGGGTGAGGTGCTGACGGAGGACGTTCTCCCCCGCTCGGCCCTGGGCGGGGCCGCCGGCCAGGACCGTTGACAGCCGCCGAACGATGGTCCACGCCTCTCGGTCCCGTTCCTTGCGCTCCCGCTCCGAGATCGACAGGTCGGACAGGGCCCGCCTCGCGCCGGCCACCTCCTCGTGAAGTCGCTCGGCCAGGGCGTCCCGCACCCCCACCGAGTCGGCCAACCGCCGGAGATCGGAAGCCTGGACCTCGAGTCGGGCCTCCAATCGGCTGGCCCCAAAGAGGTCCTGCTCCCGGTGGCCGCCTCGCCGAGCCGCCACGAGGGCGACACCCACGACGAGTCCGATCGCGAGCCCCACGATCGCAGAGCCCAGATCGGTCACGGTTGCCCTCGGTCTGCCCGCGTGCGTTCGATCACCGGCCAACCGTAGGGGGAGGCTGCGACACACGCCGGCCCTCGGCCGTACGAGCTGCGCTTGCGGGCCGTGGCCTTGCCGCCCCTGCGCCTCCTGGTTCGGTCATTCCCCGATTCGTTCGGAGGAAACGGTTGTGGTACAAGGGGTCGTCGGCTCCTCGAGGAGGGGAGCGAGTTGATCGCGAGTCGTCGTCTGCCGACGCTGTGCGTCGTCGTCCCGTTCGCGGCACTCTCCCTGCTCGCCCTGTCCGCGCCGGCCTTGGCCGCCGACTCCGAGAAGAACGAACCCCAGATCGTGTTGACCGGACAGGTGCTGGTCCAAGCGAGCCAGACCGTCGGCGATGTGGTGATCTTCAACGGGCCGGCCACCATCGAGGGGACGGTCCGGGGCTCGGTCACCTCCTTCAACGGCAACGTGTCGATCTCCGGCACGGTCACCGATGACGTGACATCGTTCAACGGCGATGTCACCGTGGCCTCGGGGGCCCGGATCGGTGGGGACCTGGTGACCCAATCGGCACCAAGCGTCGCATCCGGGGGGGCGATCGAGGGCGACCGCCGGCGGGTCGACACCGACCTCATCTCCGGCCGGTTCACCTGGATCAGCCAGTTCGCCGTGTGGGTGGCCGTCTCGGTCTCGATCCTCGTGCTCGGGCTGCTGCTCCTCCTGTTCGCGCCGCGGGCGGCCGAGTCCGTCGCCGTCGCGGCGGTGGAGCGGATCGGTGCGTCGATCGGCTGGGGGGTCGGCCTGTTCTTCGGGCTCCCCATCGTGGCCGTGATCGCTCTGGTCACCATCGTGGGCATCCCGTTCGGCCTGGGGACCCTCCTCGGTCTCGCGCTGATCTACTCGCTCGGCTACACCGCCTCGTGTTTCGCCTTGGGTCGGGCGCTACTCAAGCCGCCGACCAGTCGGTATCTGGCCTTCCTGGCCGGGTTGGCCATCGTCCGCGTGGCGTCGCTCATCCCGTTCGTCTCCGGGCTGGTGTGGTTCTTGGCGGTGGTGTACGGGCTGGGCATGCTCGCGGTTGCAGCCCGCCGCAGGGAGGCGGCGGCGAGCGTCACCACGCCGGCGATGATGCCGCCGCCACCCCCGCCGGCTCCCGCCTGACGAGCAGCAGTACGATCCCGGTATGACCGCGCCTGCGGGAATCCACATGGTCCACGTCGCCGGGTCCCACCGGGACGTGGGGGCGCAGATCGGCTCGGCCTGCGCCCCCGTCCTGCAGGAGGCGGTGGAGTTCGACGCCGACATCCCCCCGGGCCGCACCCGCGCCGACCAGCTGTCCCTGGCCGATAGCTACCGAGAAGTCACGGCCGATGCGCACCCCTGGTACCTGGACGAGCTCGAGGGGGCCGCGGAGGCTGCGGGGGTCGATCCCCTGGCGCTGTTCGCCTGCGCCACCGAGGAGATCTGGTACGAGCCGCGTACACACGCCCTCAAAGGTCGGTGCAGTGACCTGGTGGCCGTCCCACCCGCCACCGCCGGCGAACGCGTTCTGGTGGCCCACAACAACGACATGCATCGGAAGTACCAGGAGCAGCTGGTCGCGATCGAGTGGGAGGTCCCCGGCGATCCGGTCGTGATCACCATCGGCAACGGCATCTGGATCAGCGTGGGATGGAACTCGGCGGGGCTGTCGCTCACCGGCAACGAGCTCTCACCGAACGATGAGCGGATCGGGGTCCCCCGCGAGATCCAGGTACGGTCCATGCTGCGGGGACCGACCGTGGACATGATGCTCGGCGAGGCCCTCCGCCACGATCGCGCATCCTCCTACAACAACGTGCTCGTCTCCAGCCGGGGCGAGGT
>DASSSA010000025.1:0-6879 GCA_035701505.1 Actinomycetota bacterium | reverse complement strand
GTCACGACATCGGGCAGGGCCGATTCCCGCCATCGTTCCGGCAGGGTGCCCATGTTGACCCGCTGCAGCATCCACAGGAAGTACCCCGCCGTCAGGATCGTGCCGACCCCCCCGGCCACCATGAAGGCCCGGAACAGGGCCGTGTTCAGGGCCTGCGCTGGCTGGTAGGACGAGAGCAAGGCCATGACCTCCCCCCAGAACCCGGCCAACCCGGGCAGCCCGAGGGAGGCGATAGCCACGAAGGCGAACACGCCGCCCAGGTACGGGAGCTTCTGCATGAGACCCCCGCCCAGCTCGGCGATCTGACGGGTGTGGTACCGGTCGTAGATGGAGCCCACGCAGAAGAACAGCATCCCGGTGATAACGCCGTGGGCCACCATCCCGAAGATGGCCGCATTGATGCCGATCGGCGTGAGTGTGGCGATGGCCAGCATGACGAAGCCCATGTGGCCGACCGAGGAGAACGCGATGAGCCGTTTCAGGTCACGCTGGGCCAGGCAGGCCAGCGCGGCGTAGACGATGGCGATGGCCGCCAGCCCGCCGATCCAAGGTGCCCACTCTCGCGCGGCGTCGGGAAGGACGGGGAGCGCGATCCGGATGAATCCGTACGTGCCCATCTTCAGCAGGATCCCGGCCAGGAGGACCGAGCCGACCGTCGGGGCCTCGGTATGCGCGTCCGGGAGCCAGGTGTGGAACGGCCACATCGGCACCTTGATGGCGAATCCGAGGAAGACCCCGACGAACGCAACCAGCTGGAAGGTCTTGCTGAACCCGCCCGAGGCGGCGAACTGCTGGAGCTGGACGATGTCGAACGTGTGCGCACCGTTCACGTTCGACCGGAAGTACATGCCCAGGAACGCCAGCAGCATGAACACGCTCCCGAACAACGTGTAAAGGAAGAACTTGATGGCTGCGTACTCGCGGTTCGCGCTCCCCCAGATCCCGATGAGGAAGTACATGGGGACCAGGACGAGCTCCCAGAAGACGAAGAACAGGATGAGGTCGAACGCGATGAACGTACCCGCCATGCCCGTCTCCAGCAAGAGTTGCAGCGCGAGGAAGGACTTCGTCCGGCCGGGGCTGGGGACGAACCGGTAGCTGTAGATCGCGCACAGGAACGACAGGGCGAGGGTCAACACATACAGGGGCAGGCTGATGCCGTCGATCCCCACGTGGTACCGGGCCCCGATGACCGGGATCCAGCGCGTGCTGACCTCGAACTGGAGGCTGTGCCCGGCGCCGTAGTCGAACCCGACGGCGATGACCACGCCGACGATCAGCGCGGCCGCCGTGAAGAGCACGCCGAGGGAGCGGACCAGCCGGTCCCGCTCCCTCGGCGTGAACGCGATGACGAGCGCCCCCACCAGGGGTAGGAACGTGGCGATCGAGATGGCCCAGTCCTCCCACCCGCTGTTCATCCGCCCTCCCTCTCCCCCGTCCCTTAGACCCTGGTGATCACGATGGCCAGCACCAGCACGCCGACGAACAGGAAGGCCGCGTAGCGCTGGACGTTGCCCGATTGCAAGTACCGGAGCAGCCCGCCGGTGAACCCGGCCGTCTGCGCAACCCCGTTCACGGCACCGTCGACGACGGTGCGGTCGAACACATCCGTCCCCAAGGCCAGGTCCTTGGTGAGCCTGGCCGTCCCGTTCACCACGCCGTCGATGACGTTCCGGTCGAACCACACCACCGCTGCGGACGCGCGGTCCCGGACGGGCAGGACGATCCCATGCATGTACACCTCGTCCAGGTAGAACTTGTTGACCAGCAGACTCGAGAGCCAACCCAGCTGGAACGCGGGGTCGGGCTCGGGCTGATCGCGGTACACGTACCATCCCGCCAGGATCCCCAGCCCCGCCGCGAGGATCGACAGGGTGACCACCCACAGCACGAACGTCACCGGCTCGGGTGCCTCGAAGAACACCCACTTGAAGAAGACGCCACCGGTGACGGCGGCGCCGAGGAAACCGACCGTGATGGTCCCGAAGGCAAGCGCGACGAGCGGTCCCGTCATGACCGCTGGTGCCTCGTGGGGCTCGCCGTGCCCCCGGTAAGGGCCGAAGAAGGTCTGCATGACCATCCGGGTCGTGTAGAAGGCGGTTACCAGCGCCGTGACGAGCATCAGTGTGAACACGACGGCGTGTCCCTTCGACGCCGCGACCAGCAGCTCGTCCTTGGACCAGAAGCCGGCCAGCGGCGGGACGCCCGCCAGGGCGGCCGAGCCGAACGCGAACGTCCAGAAGGTGACGGGCATCCTCCTCCACAGCCCGCCCATCTCGCTCATGTTGTTCGAGTGCACCGCGTGGATCAGGCAGCCCGCTCCGAGGAACAGGAGGGCCTTGAAGAACGCGTGCGTGAACAGGTGGAAGAACGCCGCATCCCGGCCGGGAGGGCCGACCGACATGGCCGTCACCATGTAGGCGAGCTGCGAGACGGTCGAGTAGGCCAGCACCCGCTTGATGTCGTCCTGGACCAGGGCCAGGAGCGCGGCCCCGAACATCGTGATCCCGCCGATGACCCCGACGAACCGGAGGACCTCTGGGGCCGCATGCAGGAACACCGAATACAACCGACCGACCAGGTACACACCCGCGGCGACCATCGTGGCGGCGTGGATCAGCGCCGAGACCGGGGTTGGACCCTGCATGGCATCGGGAAGCCACACGTGGAGGGGGAACTGCGCCGACTTGCCGATCGTTCCCCCGAAGAGGAGCAAGGCTGCGACCGAGACCAGGCCCCGGGACACGTCGGCTCCCCCCACCAGCTCCCCGACCTGCTGGATACTGGCCGAGTGGAACCCCGTCGCCGCGATCAACACGAAGATGCCGAACATGAACGGGACGTCGCCGATCCTCGTAGTGATGAATGCCTTGATCGCGGCGTTGGAGTTGATCCGCTCCTCCCACCAGTGCCCGATCAGCAGGTAGGAGCACAGGCCCATGACCTCCCAACCCACCAGCAGCTGGATCAGGTTGTCGGCGATGACCACATCGAGCATGGCCGCCGTGAACACCGAGAGCACCACGTAGAACCAGGTGAACCGGACATCGCCCTGCATGTACCCGATCGAGTAGACGTGCACCGCGAGCGAGATGCCAGTGACGACGATCAGCATGATCGCCGTCAGGCCGTCGACGAACTGCCCCGCCTCCACGTGCAGCGGCCCGATGGTGAACCACGATACCGATGAGCTCGTGGCGCCGCCGCCCTGCACGAAGTGCCACAGCACGAGTAGGGACAGGACGAAGCCGGCGCCCACCGCGGTGACCCCATAGATCCACCCCCGGCCCGGCGTGCGCTTCCCGAAGAACAGGGTCAGGGCAGCCGAGACCAGCGGGAGCACCGCGACCACCCAGGCCAGCCTGGTGAACCCGGGCCCGATCCCGGTCGCGCTCACGGTCTCAGCCGCCACTACCACTTCAGGAGGTTCACCTCATCGACGTTGATGGTCTCGCGGTTGCGATAGATCAGGATCACGATGGCCAGGCCGATCCCCACCTCCGCGGCCGCGACGGCGATCACGAACAGCGCGAACACCTGCCCCGTCACGTCGTGCCAGAACTGGGAAAAGGCCACCAGGTTGACGTTCACGGCGTTCAGCATGAGCTCGATCGACATCAGGACCAGAACGGCGTTGCGCCGGGCCAGCACGCCGTAAACGCCCGTCGAGAACAGCGCGGCGGAGAAGAACAGTACGAGCGGGAGCCTGATCACGGACGATCGTCCCTCCGTGAGAGAACGACCGCCCCGATCAGGGCCGCGAGCAAGAGGAACGAGACGGCCTCAAAGGGCAGCACCCACTGGCGGAACAGCGACTGGCCGAGCTCCGCCGTGGTGCCAACCGAAGGTCGCAGCCTCGGCCCGCTCCAGCTGAACGCGCCCTGGATCAGGAAGACCAGCCCGCCCAGGACGCCGAGACCGATCAGGAAGGCGATCCCCCGCTGCTGGTTGTCCAGGGCCTCTCGCCCGATCGGGGCCCTGGTCAGCATGAGGCCGAACAGGAACAGGATCACGATGGCGCCGACGTAGATGAGGATCTGGACCCAGCCGACGAACTCCGCGGCGAGCAGCAGGTAGACGCCACCGACGACCGAGAGCGTCACGACCAGGTACAGGGCGGCGTGGACGACGTTCTTCGCCGTGACCAGCCTGATCGCCGAGACCGTCCCCACCAGGGCCAGGACGGCGAAGGCGTATTCCTGCCCGGTCAACCCCCCGCGCCCTCCTGGGCGCCCTCCTCGAGGGGTGGCGGCGGAGGCACCGTGTACGTCCACTCCTCGAGCTTCTCCTTCTCATGGGTGAGCTCGACGATGTCGAACGTGGCGTACTCGAACTCGGGGCTCCAGAACAGGGCGTCGAACGGGCACACCTCCACGCAGATCCCGCAGTACATGCACAACGCATAGTCGATGGCGAACCGGTCAAGGACCTTGACCGACCGGGCCCGTCCACCGCTCGCGGGGTCGTGCGTCTCCTTGTGGGCCTCGATGTAGATACACCAGTCGGGACACTCGCGCGAGCACTTCCAACAGACGGTGCAGTTGGCTTCCTTCAGCGCGATGACCCCCCGGGTGCGGGGCGGAAGGTCCGGCTTCTCCTCGGGATACTGCTGCGTGACGGCCGGCCGCAGCATGTGTTTGAGCGTGACGCCGAGGCCTTTGATCAGGCCCTGGCCGACGGCCAGGCCCGAGGACTTGCGCCGCCGAACGTCCTTCTCCTCGATGGCCACGATCCTCCCCGTTCCCCTAGCTCACCGCGACCTTCACCAGGCCGACCACGATGATCTGCACCAGCGCGAGCGGGATCAGCGCGAGCCACGAGAACTGCTGGAGCTGGTCCTCCCGCAGCCGCGGGTAGGTCGCCCGCAGCCAGATCACGAAGAACGATAGCGCACCGATCTTCGCCGCCATCCACAGCGGCTCGGGGATGAACGCCAGGCCCGGAAGCGCCCCGTACCCTCCGAGGTACAGCACCGAGGCGATCGCCGACAACGCCACGATGCCGCCGTACTCGGCCAGGAGGAAGAAGGCGAACTTCAGGCCCGTGTACTCCGTGTACGCGCCGAAGATGATCTCCGAATCAGCAACGGGCATGTCGAACGGCGGGCGGGTGAGCTCGGCAAGGGAGGCGACGACGAAGATGGCGAAGCCCACCGGCTGGGTCAGGACGAACCAGTACCGGTCCTGGGCCTCGGTGATCCCGATCATCGAGAGCGTGCCGGCCTGCATGACCACCGACGCGGCCGCCAGGACCAGGGGCAGCTCGTAGGCGATGAGCTGTGCGGCGGCGCGCAGCGCGCCGATGAGGGAGAACTTGTTCGCCGACGACCATCCAGCCATCAGCACGCCGATCACGTTGACCGAGGAGATGGCCAGCACGAAGAAGATCCCGACGTCGAGGTTCAGCGCGAAGATCTGGGGGGAGAACGGGATGACCACGAAGATCACGATGTAGGGCACGAGGGCGACCCCGGGGGCCAGGGAGAACACCCACGGATCTGCGGCCCGTGGGATCACGTCCTCTTTCTGGATGAACTTCACGCCGTCGGCGACCAGCTGGGCCCATCCGTGGAACACGCCCGGGTACATCGGTCCCAGCCGGCTCTGCATGTGGGCCAGCACCTTGTGCTCGGCGTACCCCACGACCATCGGGGCGACCAGGAAAAAGCCCAGAACCACGCCGGCCTTCACCACGAGCACGAGCCAGTAGTTGGAGAACCACTCGTTGAAGATGCTCGCGCCGGCCTGCCCGATCACTCCTCCTCTTCCTCCTCCTCGCCCTCGACGGCTCCCGGCCAGGGCTTCGCCTCTCTGGACATCAAGGGGAAGTCCTTACGGAGCGGGTGGCCCTCGAAGGGCTCGGGGAGCAGCAGCTTCACCGGCTGCGGATGGCCCTCGAAGTCGATGCCGAACATCTCCATGGTCTCCCGCTCGTGCCAGTTCGCCGAGGGGTACAGGTCGGAGATGCTCGGACACGCCGGGCTCTCCTTCTGGAGCTTCACCTTCATCCTGACGTCGTGGTTATGAACCGTGGAATGCAGGTGGGTGAGCACCTCCATGCCCTGGTCGCCGAAGTCCACGGCGGAGGTGAAGTCGCAGTAGTCGCAGGCGAAGTCGGGTTCGTCGCGCAGGAACCGCACCATCTCCCGGTATCGCGCGGGCGCGACCGTGATCACCGCGTGGCCGCGTTGGTCCTCGAAGGCCAGGACGTCGTCTCCGAACTGCGCCCGCAGCCGCGACTCGACCTCAGGAGGTGGCAGCGGGCGCCGAGAGGTTGCCACTCCACTTCTCCTTGATGTCCTCGTTGGCGATCTTCTCCTGGAGCCTGATGATCCCGTGCAACAGGGCCTCGGGCCGGGGCGGGCACCCCGGGACGAAGACGTCGACCGGGACGATCTGGTCCACACCCTTGGTCACCGAATACGAGTCCCAGTACGGCCCGCCGCAGTTGGAGCACGAGCCGAAAGAGATCACATACTTCGGGTCCGGCATCTGGTCGTACACGCGCTTGAGGGCGGGGGCCATCTTGTCGGTCAGGGTCCCGGCCACGACGAGCAGGTCGGCCTGCCTGGGCCCGTGGGCGAACGGGATCACCCCGAACCGGATGAAGTCGTGTTTGGACGTGGAGGCCGCGATGAACTCGATGGCGCAGCAGGCCAGGCCGAAGTTCATGACCCACAGCGAGTACCGCCGCCCCCAGTTCAGGATGAACTTCACCGGCTGGAGATCTGGAAGCGCCGTCTTCTCGATCAGGCCCACCTCAGCACCCCTTTCCGCCACGCATAGAGGAGGCCCCCGGCCAGGATGCCGATGAAGATGGCCATCTCCACGACCGCCTGGTAGCCGAGGCCCACGAACACCCTGGCCCAGGGGAACAGGA
>DASSSA010000024.1:0-4165 GCA_035701505.1 Actinomycetota bacterium | reverse complement strand
CACCTGGACCGGATCTGGCCAACCCTCATTCTGTCGACGACCGCCGCGGCGTCCGGGATGGAAGTGTCCGTGTTCTTCACTTTCTGGGGCCTGTTCGCATTGGTGAAGCCAGAGAAGCGGATGACGGGCAAGGAATGGATGACCAAGGCCCTCTCGGTCCTCAACCCCGGCGCCATGAAGCGGGCCAAGCTGTCCCGCTACAACTTCGCTGGGATGGGTCCGTGGATGCTCGGCAAGTTGGCCGAGGACTACAAGACGCCGCATCCCACCGAGCTCCTGGAGATGGCCCGCGACATGGGCGTGCGCCTGATCCCCTGCCAGATGACCATGGACCTGATGGGGGTCAAGCGGGAGGACCTGATCGCCGGCCTGGAGGAGCCCATCGGGGCCGCCACGGCGCTCCTGGAGATGAAGGAGTCGTCGATCCAGCTGTTCATCTGAATCGATCCCTCCCACCCTGGATCGAGCCGTTCCACCGGATCCGGCCTGCTGCCCCGTCCCGCGCGCGGGCGGTTCAGCCGGACCCTGAACTCAAGTCCCGGCCCCACGAGTGCCGACCACAAGGGTGTGATCGGTCACCCGGCGCTCCGCCCCCCGCCGCGCCCCGACATCCCGGTTCCCCGGCGTCCCGACATCTTCAGCCCGCCGCTGCCTCCCGCGCGGGTTCGCCGCCGGTGGCTGCACGGCGGGCGACTGCTCACCCTGCTGCTGGTCGGGCTCATGGTGGCTGGCCCCGTGGCGGTCGCGGTCGGCCACGACCGGGGGCCGGAGGAATACGCGTTCATCGCCTCGTCTGACGGCCATCCCTACCGTTGGAACCCATGTGCGCCGATCCATTACGTCGTCAACCTCCAGAACGCGCCTCCCGGAGCCCTCGATGACGTGAAGATCGCGGCGGCGCGGGTGAAGGCCGCAACCGGTATCGACCTCATCTACGACGGGCCGACCGACGAGCCCCCGTCCAGATACCGGGACGCCTACGAGCCGGATCGGTACGGCGAGCGATGGGCGCCGGTCCTGATCGCCTGGGTCTCGGTCCTCCCCGGCGACGACTCCCAGTGGTCGCGACCCGGCGTTCAGTTCGCAGGCCTCTCGACGCCCATGCCCGCGCCCGGCAGCTTGGGCGTGTACGTGAGCGGGTGGATCGTGATCAACGCGGAACAGATCGGGCCCTCCGGGTTCGACTTCCCGGACGACCATGGGCCGGTGCTCCAGCACGAGTTCGGCCATGTCGTCGGCCTTGGCCACACGTCCGAGTGGGGCGAGCTGATGAACTCCGGCGGTGGGGGGATGACGGATTGGGGGCCCGGCGACCTCGAGGGCCTGACGAAGCTGGGGCGAGATGAGGGCTGCGTCCGGACCCCGGTCGTTCCCTGACAGCGGGCGGGTCGCTACCGCCCGGTCGGAAGTGCCCTGGGCACGTATGTCCTTTCTTCGGGCAAGCATGGGGTTGCCCAGAGGTGGTTGAGTTAGCCACACGGAAGGCGGCGAGGCATTAACCAGGCGAGATGTCTTCTCGACCTCTAGGGACGATCTTCAGCTTGTTCGACTATCGCCAAGATGCGCCCGATGCTCTTCGTAGTGCTCGATGTAGATGAAGGCGAACCAAACCATTCCGTCAAGTGTCCCGTCGCGATACTTGTATGTCGTCACGTGGTTGAACTCCTCATCCGTCACCTGCTGGAGAGCCGCAACGAGCGCGGTATGGGATCGTCGAAGGTCCTCCATCACTCGCTGCAGCGGCCAGTCTTTGCGCTCCGCGAGAGTACCGGCGTTGAGTTCGTCCAAGTCCATATGGACCCAGAACGGCATCTCGTCGCGCTTGATCCGCTGGAGGCCCGAGGGTGCCTCCCAGTTCCACCAGGCCAGATGCGCGAGGGTGTCTTTGGGGCTCATGACGCTCTCGCCCCGCGGGACTCCGTAGTCTTCGTCCGCGTAGTCCTGCACGGCAAGTAGGGTTTTGCGGTATTCCTCCTCAAGGGCCGCAAGCGCCCCGGCCTTGGTCCAGCTCACTTCAGGCATGCACATCCATCCTATTCACCTGTGAGCTTCGCTGGGCGTGATCATGCTCAGCAATAGCTCGGCTGATCCCGTTGTGCCCGTTTGGGCAGAAGTTCCCCACCGAACCGGAAACGTGGCCTCTGACCTGCTAGCTTCCCGTCAGGCTGAAGTGCATGCAGTCCTGCACAACCCAGCCCGCGGCCGTGAGCATCTCGTCGATGTGTCGGCAAGCCTTGCTCTCCGGTGCAAGGTGCGTGTCGCTGGTGGTCATGTCGCGGATGGTCCGTCGAACCCAACAGGTCCGCCGTTCGCAAGCGCTTGGTCTTTGCCACGGATGAAGTATCGCCCGTTAGGCGGCACCCTGGACCAAGGGACGGGCCATGCCACGAAGCGGTGATGATGTTCCTCAGAAGCTGCTTCATCGCACACCCGGGGGCCAAGGAACAACGCACCCTCAGTGCGCCTGGTGACCTGGTGGTGTGTGGCGTCTTCGCCGAGGGTCACCCGCCTGGCCTGGAGATCAGGGTGGCGCAGGAACCTGTCGACGAGCCCGGCCGGTCCGCCGATACAGGTCCAGTCGTCATCCCACAACGTCGACACCAGCCAGGAGCGGTCGGCCGGGAACATCAAGTTGGGCAAGGCGCCTTTCCAGAACGACCAGTCGCCGCTGTGTCGCCAAGTGGCGGCCTGCTCGGGCCCAGCCTCGACGAGCACGTAAAGCCATCCCGCGTACAAGGTGACCATCGGCGCACCGGGGAAGACGATGTCATCGGCGCCGGTGTGTCGAGATACCCCAGCCACCACCGCTGTGCTCGCGATTGCTCACTCAGAAGTGCAAGGACGGCTCGGTCATGGGTGTCCTGACCGTGACCTGCGTACGGCTGTACGACCGTGGCATAGGCCTCGAAGCCCGGCTGGATCGCAGCGGTGATGGTCAGGCCCCCCGACGTGCTGTTGGCGATCCACGCGACCTCGGCGTCTGTCCCGATGCGCCACGTGCCGCCTTCCCTCGCCAACCTAACCATGGCACCAGCCTAGGTACTCCCGCCCGGGGGCCAAGCGGTCTTCCTCGTCCTCCCAGCGTTCCTCCTCCTGACGGTGGTCCCTTGCTGGGCAGACTGGGCGCACAGCGTGCCCCATTCCGGATGGAAATACGCCCTCTGACCTGCTACGTTCCCGATTGGCTGAAGATGCATGTAGTGGGCGGATCGAGAGGGTGACGGACCGTCTGTTTGAGGGGAGGAGGCGGTCTTCCACGTGATCGAATGCACCGTGGCGACCCTCGTCTCGGGGTCGACGCACATCTCACGCGCGACTTCCGGACGGCTCTCGGGCGCAGACCCGATTTCTTAGCGCCCACTTTCCTCCCCAATAGACCGTGCTCGTTCTACCGGCTTACTCGATGACTCTGTAGAGGTGCCAGCGGTCGGGGACGCCCTTGAGCGCGTGCTCGCCGCGGTCCCCGAAGACGAGGCCGGATCCGGCGGTGAGATCCTTGACCGTCGAGGAGGCCAGCACCTCCGACGCGTCCGCCATCGCACCGATCCGTGCGCCGATCACGACCGCCATGCCGCCGATCTTCGCGTCGATCTGCTCTACCTCGCCCGTGTGCACGCCGGCTCGGATCTCGAGCCCGAGGGGCCGGACGGCCTCGGCGATCGCGAGAGCGCATCGAACGGCCCGAGCCGGTCCGTCGAAGTCCGGCGGCAGTTCCTGCGCGAACATCCCGGCCACGTGCTGGACAGCTGGCCGCTGCCGGCCGATTGATTTCTTACAAGAGCGACAGCTCACGACACGCTAATTTGGGGGCATCCCAAGGCAGAGGAGGGCCCCATGGGCAAAGTAGTCATGTACAGCTCGGTGTCGGTGGACGGCTTCATCGCGGACGAGAACGACCAGCCCGGACCCCTGTTCGACTGGTTGTCCAGCGGTGAGGTGCCGTTGGACGAGAGCGGCGAGTTGAAGGTGTCGCAGACGTCCTACGACTACACCCGGCCGTACTGGGACCAGATCGGGGCGACCGTCGTCGGCCGCCACGTCTTCGACATGACGGACGGCTGGGACGGGAAGCCTCCGGGCGGGGTCGACCACGTGGTCGTCGTGACGCACCGGCCGGAGCCTGAGGGCTGGGACCCCGAGGCGCCGTTTCACTTCGTCGATGGCG
>DASSSA010000023.1:0-2411 GCA_035701505.1 Actinomycetota bacterium | reverse complement strand
AATCCGAATCCCGGTGTCGGAGCAGACCACGGCGATCCTCATTGCGGCGCTCCTTCGAAGACACGCTGAAGCAGCAGGGCGCTCCGCTTGGGATCGAACCGCTCGGCCACCAGCTCCCGGCCGGCTCGACCGAGGCGGCGGGCCAGCCACCGGTCCAGTCGCAGGACCTCGATGGCGTTGGCGAGCGCGACGGGATCGTTCGGGGGAACCAACAAGCCGGTTTCGCCGTGCCGGACCAGTTCACTGATCCCCGCCACCGTGGTGGAGACGACCGGGAGGCCACGAGCCATGGCCTCGGTGAGGACCGTCGGCATTCCGTCGCGATCCCCGTCAGGGGCGACGCGGCACGCCAGTACGACCATCGAACACCGCCGAAACGCAGTCTCGACCTCGTCCGACGCCTGCGGGCCCAGGAACCGAACCCGGCCGAGGACTCCGAGCGTATCTGCCCGCCGCTTGAGCGACTCCTCCATCGGCCCCCCGCCAATGATCTCCACCTCCAGGCCGGGAATCCTCGACCGAAGCACCGCCGTCGCCTCGATCAGCACGTCGACGCCCTTCTTCGGTACCAGCCGCGCCACGCACAACACCGGACCGGATGGCCGGTCGGGCGCCGGCGGCGGCACCTCAACCCCGTTCGGCACCCAGTGGACCCGCAAGCCGTTGCCGATGACCCCTCGCAGATAGCGCGTGTTGTATTCCGACACGGTAACCACCGCCGATGTGCCGTGGGCCCGCGCACGAACCAAAGGAGCGTTGTGCGCCTGGAAGATGTCCTTGGCGTGCGCGGTGACGCTCACCGGGATGCCGGTCAGGATCGAGGCGTCCCGGGCGACCTCGGCCGCCGCGGTGAGGAAGTGGGCGTGGATGTGACGCACGCCTTCGCGCCTGGCCCGGTCGGCGACCAGCCCCGCCTGCAGGAACCGCCGCCAAGTTCCGGCACGGCGAGCCCGAAGGGCCAAGCCTCCCCACAACACGGGGGCCCTGAAGGCCAACCTGAGGTGGGCACACAAGACAGGGCCGTGCCGGAGGCGGGGGTGGCGGGGGAGGTACCGGAGCTCAGCCTGCAGCCGGTCGAGGTCCGGATGGCGGGGCCCGTCCTCCGCAGCCAGGAGTGAGTCGATCAGGATCCGATCACCCAGAACCTCCAGTGAGAGCATCTCTCGAAGGACGAACGTCTCCGAGAGGCGGGGAAATCGCTTCAACACGTACAGGACTGGGCCCGAGCGCGCCCGTCCGTTCCCTCCGGCGCTTCCCGTGCCCGTCTGCATGCCTATCACCGGATGGCTTCCCCGCGGCCAGTAGGATTCGGCTTCGTCGAGGATTCGCCGTTCGGAGTCCCCGCCCACCCAGCGAGTGCAGCCAATAATGGGTCGCTCGAGCCCTCAGGCTCCGATTCCGTTTGTCCCTGAAGTGCGGCGAGACGCGCGTACTCCCCGCTCGCTCGCACCAGGGCGGCATGGGATCCCTCTTCGACGATCTCGCCGTCCTTGAGCACGACCACCCGGTCTGCCCGGCGGATGGTGGACAACCGGTGCGCGATCACCACGGTTGTCCGGTCCCGCATCAAGTTGCGGAGCGCGTCCACGACCAGCGACTCCGCACCCGCGTCGAGCGCGCTGGTCGGTTCGTCCAGGATCAGGATGGGTGCGCCGCGAACGATCGCCCGAGCGATGGCGATGCGCTGCCGCTGACCGCCCGACAGGTTGACTCCCCTCTCGCCGAGCATGGTCGCCACGCGATCCGGGAGCCGTGAGGCGAACTCATCCACCAGGGCGAGCTCGATGGCCCGGTCGACCTCGTCCCACGTGGCCCCGGTCCGGCCGCAGGCCACGTTGTCCCACAGCGTGCCGCGGAACAGCACCGTGTCTTGCAGCACGAGCGCGATCTGGCGTCGAAGTGATGCCAGCGTGTTGTTGCGGATGTCCTGCCCGTCGATCCGGATAGCCCCGCGCTGCGGGTCGTAGAACCGGGGGATGAGTGACGCCATCGTGCTCTTCCCCGCGCCGGTGTGGCCCACCAGCGCCACCGTCTCCCCCGGCTCGATGGAGAGATCGATGCCTTTCAGCACCGGCTCGCCGCCGTAGGAGAACCACACGTCGTCGAACCGGACGGCGCCCCGGAACGGAGGAGCCGGCAAGGCGCGGGGGCCGTCCGTTTGGACGACGTATGGTTCTCGTACGGAAGCGAGCCGGTGCTGAAGGGCATCGATCTCACCATCAAGCCCGGGGAGACGGTGGCGCTGGTGGGCCACACCGGCGCTGGGAAGAGCACGATGGCGTCGCTCATCCCCCGGTTCTACGACCCGCAGCGCGGGGCTATCCGGATCGACGGGCAGGACATCCGCAACAACACCCTGGCATCACTTCGGGGCCAGATCGCACTCGTGCTGCAAGATACGGTGCTGTTCC
>DASSSA010000022.1:0-7188 GCA_035701505.1 Actinomycetota bacterium | reverse complement strand
CCTAGCGCTCCTGGGCCTCGTCCTCACTGCCGGAGAGGCGATGCCGCGCCGCAGCCGCGCGGGCAAGTCGCTCCCTGAGTGAGAGTCCCCCGGTCGGGGCGGCCGCGGCGGGCTCATCCGGTGCTGCAGGCTCCACGGGCCTGGTAGGCGCATCCGGCTCGACCGCACGCTTCCTTCCCTTGGCCCGGGACAGCCGGGTGGCGATCGTCTCCTCCTCGGACGCGCCGACACCCGGAGTCCCTTTCGCCGGGGCTTCCGCCATTTCTTCCACGGCCTGCAACGGACGCACGCTCGATTCGACCTTTGGCCGCTTGGAAGCGGTCGCCAGCTCGTGCTGAGTGTTGGCCAGTGCCTCTTGAACGCGTTGCAGCTCCGCGACGTCTTTGCGTCGCTGGGACTCGAGCTCCTCCACCCTGGCTGCGAGTTGGGCCGCGCGTTCCCCATCGTCTGCTCCAGCAGTTGCGGGTGAGCCGGCCGCCAGCACTCGCTCGAGCTCCTCGGAGAGCCTCGTTCGTTCCTCTTCGGTCTCCCGGAAGCGGACGTCGGCTTGCGCGGCTCGCTGTTCGGCCTGCCGCTGCCCCCCCTCGAGCTGCGTCATGCGCTCCTCTGCCTGCTTCGTCACCGCCTCCAACTGGGCAACCCGTTGCTCGGCCGCAACGGCCCGACGTTCGACCTCGGCGCTGCCCGCCTCAAGCTGTTCTATCCGCGCGTTCGCTTGCACCAGCTGCTCTGCCGTCTGGCCGGCCCGCTGATCCGATTCGCTCGCCAACTCCTGGGCCCGTTTGGCCTGCTCCTCGGCGTGACGGGTGAGCTCCTCGGCCTGCTGAGCTCGCTCCTCGGCCTGCTGAGCCCGCTCCTCGGCCTTGGCCATCTGCTCGGCCTCGGCGTGCGATCCCGTGTCCTTCGACTTCGAGCCTTTCCGGCTCTTCTGGCCGGCGATCTCCTCCTTCGCCCGGTCCAACTCCGCGGAGGCCACCTTGCGCTCCTCCTCGAGCTGCCGAGCCGCCGACTCGAACGATGCGGCCTTGGCGTTGGCGTCCGCCAGTGCCGCCTCGAGCTCGGCCACCCGCTCTTGGACCTCCGTTTCGGCGCTCGACGGAGAGGTACCGCCCTCGCCCGCCGGTGCGGAGCCTCGCTCTTCGAGCTCGCGCTCCAGGCGCGTCACCTCGGCGGTCATCCGGTCCCGCTCGGCCTCCAGCTCGGCCAGGCGCCCGGACACCGCCTCGTCGCCCCCCTTGGCCGGCTTCGGGGATTTCGCCGCCGCCGTCATGAGCTCCAGCTGCTCCTGGGCCGTGACAAGCCGCTCCGCGATCTGTCGCTTCTCCCGCTCCGAAGCGCCCGCGCGCTGTTCGGCCGTGCGGAGCGACTCCTCTACCGCCTCCAGCCTCTTCTCCAGGTCCTTCTGTGCTCGGGTGGATCCGCCCTGGGCGAATCCCGGTGCCGGTCGGGCCCCGTCCTTAGGTGAGACCGCGAATCGTCGCCCGCGCCAGGACAACACCGAGGCGACCAGCATGAGGAGCGCGATGAGGATCAGAACGCCGATGACCAGCTGGATCGGCCTCCACAGCTGGTACGCGGCGGCCTCGATGGCCGCGTACTGCTGGTCCACCTCGACCACCGCCGCTGCTTTGGGCTGGCTCTGCAGCCGGAGCGCAGCGAAGGTCACGTACAGGCGCTCGCTCGACCCGGCCAACCCGCTCGGCACCGCCGCCTCGGGTTCGGTGATGACGCTCGCGACGCCGCCCGAGGACCCCGTCCGAAACTGCTGGCTCCCGATCTGGGCCACGCCGCTCCTGTCGCCGGCGTCGGTGGAGAACACCAGCGTGCCGTTGAGGTTGAAGATGCGGACGCGGAGGACCCGATCGTCCTTCAGGACGTGGTCCCTGACGTCCTTCAGGAGCTCCTTGGAAGAGTCTCCCTCGATCGGCTTCGACACCTGGGTCGCGGTGAGTTCCGAGAAGGGCTTCTTCGTGGTGGCGGCCACCGCCCGTGCCTGGGCCGCCCGCTGCTGGTCCCCCACCGAGCTGTAGGCGAACACGAACGAGAGGGCCATCGCGCCGGCCAGGGCCACGATGGTCAGGGCCCATCCGACCCGACTCATGCGGGAGCTCGTCAGCTTTCGGACCGATTCCATGGGCACGCCATCCTCGGGGCTTGGCGGTTGGCACGGCGAGCCGAGCCCCGATTGAGCCTTCGGCCGGGAGGGCGGCATCCTTGAACCTCGGGCCGGGGAAAGGAGGCCGAACGGCCTGCCCGGGCGGTTAGGGATTCAGCAGGCTGGCCACAACATTGATGAGCATGGCCACCACCCCGGTGCCGAACACGTACGACAGGAGCGCGTGACGGAGGACACTCCTGCGGATGTCCTTCACCGTGACGGTGGTGTCGGACACCTGGTAGGTCATCCCGATGGTGAAGGCGACGTAGGCGAAGTCCATGTAGGTCGGGCTCTGCTGGTCGTTGAAGTCGATACCGCCGCCGTTCGCGAAGTAGAGCCTTGCGTATCGCAGCATGAAGACGGTGTGGACGGCCCCCCAGGACAAGATGACGCTCAGGGTCGCGATGCCGGTGATGAAAACCCGGGCCGCCCCGCTCTCGCCCGAGGCCTTGAGGAGCGTCAGTGCGACGCCGAGCAAGCTCGCCGCGCTCGCGGAGATCAGAACAAGGTCTGCTGCGGCCCTGGAGTCGTCCTCGATCGTGGCGAACTCTGCCGTGGCCGCGCCGTCCATACGCCCAACGCTGAACCAGACCGAGGTCACGAATGCGGCGGCCGAAACGCTCCACCCGCTCAGCGTGGCCACCTGCCACGGTATGAGGAGGCTCGAGATACCGAAGGCCAGGACGCCCGCGCCGAACGCCGAGAGCACCCGCGTCCCCGCGGTGATGTGCGAGCGCTTGACGCCACCGTGGTCGTCGCTTCCCGCCGTGCTCGCCACCGGGAAAACCTTACGCCCGATCGAGATTGGCTCTGGGAACTTCGGCCGGGCCCTTTCCCTTCCGGCTGGAGTTGCTGAGCCCGTCCTATCCTGCCGGTCAGACCGTATGAGAGTCTCGTCGGGCGCGCCCGTCTCCGCCTGCGCCCAGTGTTTCGCTCGGTCTTGCAAGCTCAGCCATTCGAGCGCGCCGCCTGCAACCCAGACCCTTGGAAGATGCGGACGGCCGAGAGCGAAGTTATCGATGCGGCAGTCTCGTGGGGGTGACGCCCAAGGAAGCCGGAGACGATTCCAAAACCGAGCGTGTATCCGGTCCAGCGAGGCAACGGACCAGTGCCGAGGAACCAACCTCCGTACTCGGACACGTCCAAAAGGAGGTGAAGCTTCCCATTTGCCTGGCGCCAAGCGGCCTTCTCCTCGGTGCGTGAGAGCGCCTGATCCCAGGGGATGGGCGGCGTCTGAGGGAACGCCTGGATCGAGAAGGCATCCGCGACGCCTTCAAAGACCATCGCGTCCAGCAGGGTGTGACCCACCCCGGGTCCGGAGTGGATCCGCTCCGCATGGTTGAGCTCGTGCGCAAGCGTCACGGGAAGCCACACCCGCAGTGTGGTCACGAAGTCCCGGAACGCCGGGTCCAGCGCGATCGTCACGTCACCGGTGTTGGGGTCGGTGCGCCCAACCACCCCGATCTCGCGCGCACCCTTGGAATCGACGCCGACGTCTACTCGCCCGTTCAGCCCGGGAAGGAGGGGAGTGATCCGCCGCAGCGCCTGACGGACGATCTGGGTGATGTCTGTGTCGGACGTCCGGGCCGATCGGATCACGGCAGAGGAGATGTTCACCGTGACCCCTTCCTGAACGATCGACGTGGGCGCCGGTCGGGCTGTCGAAGGAGATGAGTAACCGACCGGATCGGGGGAACGCGAGCAGACCGCAGCCACGATCGGCAACGTCACGATCAGGCCGATGCTGCTGAGCGACCTCGTTCGTACCGCCCCTCCGAGCACTCGCACAAGAGAACGCTCTACGCTAGTTACCGTTCGAGGAAGAGGTGCGCGAGATCGCCTTCCGTGCGCTTCCCGTTGACCCACGTGTACTCGCGGTACGTCTCGGCGCTCTGAACCCAAAACCGGTGGTAGATCTGCTCGGCCACCTTCTGGGCCGAGCCGTGAACTCCTTCATGAACCCACGCGTCGAGAGCTTCGCGAGACGCCATACGGATGATGCCGATCTCCTCGCCGTCGTCTGCGCGATAGCTCTTGTACGAGATGAACCCCGGCATCGAGCGGAGGATCGGCTCGAGCTTCTTAGACAACCGAGCGTCCTCGTTGTCTTTCCCGGGCTTCACGACCGTGTCCCCAAAGAGCGAGATGATCATCGGCCCCTCCTTGCGTCGAGTGGACAATCTAAGCACGGCTACGCTGCTTCGGGTTTGTGACGTGCGTAACGCGTCGTCGGGTCTGCGCACAGGGATTGGTTGTCGGCGGATGGGGGGTTAGGAAGCTGCGCTCCATAGGGCCAGTTACCCCAGGACCTGATGTGGAGCTCTGGTTTTCTCTACCGGAGGTATGGCAGGAAACGGCGTGGACTGTAGGGCCATCTACCTGGGCGTTTCCTGGTGGAGACGAGCGGACTCGAACCGCCGACCCCCTGCTTGCAAAGCAGGTGCTCTACCAACTGAGCTACGTCCCCATGTCTGCCTGCGGAAACAGCCTACTGCGAGTTTGGCAGAGAGGATGTCTCCATTGCAGGCGGTCTATCAGCTGATGGATACACCGACGGGTCTATTCTGGTCTTCTCCAACAGGAGCTGAAGCCAGGACACTGTACGGAGAAGGCGAGTGGCGGTTCGGATTCGGGACGGCTGGATCCACGGGGAGCTCCCCGGACCGACGGGGCGAACGTGCCAGGTCGAGCGGGCGCCACGGCACGATTTCCCCTTCGTCCGCCTCACCATCCCCAGACCGAACCTTGTCCTGCACACCACGCAGGCCCCCGACCTGAAGGAGCGATACAAGACCTGGGACTTTCCGCCGCAGTTCGGTGTGGGGGACCACCGGATCGTCCAACTCTTCCCGGTCTGGGCCCAGGGGAAGGCCACCAAGGCGCAGGACGCCCGAGCGATGCAGATCGAGATCACTGGATTCTCAGAGATCGGCCAGTGGCTTCCCTTCCGCCCCGCCCTGCAGCCGCTCGTGGCGCTGGTTGCGTTCCTCCATCAACGCAGGCTCATCAAGACGGGTCTGTCGAGGCCGACCGACGACTGGCCCATCTCCGTCGACCACCTGCCGGCCGCCGTGTTCGACTATTGCCGACGAACGGCAGGGCTCTGGCCCGAGGTCCCTGGCGTGTACGGACATATCGAGCTCCCAGGTGATGACCACTGGGATCCAGGCGGGTTCGACTACCCGGAGTTCGCCGCGAAGCGCGCCTGTCGCCACCCTTCCTTGAAATCATCAGATCTGTTCTGAGGCGGCGGACCGGGATCCTCACCCCTTGACGTGAACTTGTCCCTGTATGCCTGGTGCCCCTTGATCAGCTCGTCCATGCGCATGTCCTCGTCACCTCAAAGCACGTCGCGCACCACGCCGAAGAACAACCCAACAGCCCCTTCAGCCCGAGGGTGTCTAAAAGCGCACGGGGCCTGTCTTCGACCACGATGAAGCGAACACCCGCCTGGGCGCATCTGGTGAAGAGGTCCCTTCGGGTGATTGAACTGCCTCACCCGTGGCGACAGAATCGCGGCGCAGCTCCCGAGGCGCCAAAGGGGGACTCCCATGCAAGCACTCCAGCTCAAGCGAGGCTTATTCGGCTACACGTCCAAGAGCGTGCATCTGATCCTGGCCGAGCGCGACGCGAGGACCTCGGAGCAAGCCAGGGCGACCGAAGCCGTGGTGCTCGGGCTGCGCTCCGGGGCGGAGATCTTGAAGAGGCAGCGCGCCGAACAGGCCGAGAAGCTCCGCGCGCTGGAGGCCGAGGCGGCCGACCTCAGGGCCGACCGAGACGCGGCTCGTGGGGATCTCGCGGGAGCGGTGGCGGACGCGGCGCGCCTGGGGCTCGAGCTGAACAACACCAGACGCGAACTGGAGACCGTCCGGCACGATGTAGAGACCACCCGACACGAGATCGAGACCGCCCGAGACGAACTGGATCGACAGGACAAGCGGCCCCAAGCCGCGGAGGAGCTGAGCGGGACTCGGAGCGGCGAGATCGATGTCCTCCGGCAGGAGCTGGGCTTGGCCCGCCGCTACTTCCTGATCCAGAGCCATCGGGCCACCCGCGCCGAGGCGAGGATCGAGGAGCTGGAGGCAGAGCTCCGGTCGGCGCGCGCTGAGCTCGATGGCGGACTCAGCGCCGCCACAGCCGAGCTCGAGGCCGCGCACGCGGCCGTGAAGGAAGCCGCGGCACGCCCCGTGTCGGTTTCCCCGGCCGGGGCGGAGCAGTCGTCTGCCGTCCTGGAGGTAGCGGGACGGACCATGGCCCGGATCATGGATGGTGCCCGGACCCGTGCGGCGGAGGAGCTCCGGGAGGCGGAGCAGGCTCGCCGCGAGACCCTGGCGGAGATCGAGCGGTTGGCCGCGTGGCGTGACCGCCTGGCTCCCCTCGTTGGCGTGGTCCGGTCCACGATCGAGGACGCAACGGAACGGGCGGCTGGGATCGGCGAGCGGGTGGGCGAGGCCGTCGAACCCCTCACCGAGGCCGTCGCGGCGCTGAGTGACCGGCTAGCGGCATTCGCCGAGCTTGCGGCACTCCCAGACGAGGCCGGTCGCGATTCTCTATCCGAACGTTCGCTCAGCCTCATCGAGCTCAACGAAGAGGACGAAGGTTCGGGTCAACGGGTTCCCGCCTGGCGGAGTTCGAGCTAGCCCCAGTCGCGACTCGCCTCCCGCCGCTCCCTCAAGAACGTCCCCTCCCGTCCGTCACGTCCAGCCCACCGACGGAGGTTGCCGCCCCACCCATCCTGCGCCCCGAGCTCAATACGTCAGGCACCTCGATGCGATCAGCGCGGGTGCCCACGACGTACCCGAGCCCGAATCCGCACGCAGTCAGCGCGACGACGACGATACCGATGAGTGCAGGACGCAACCCAAGGATTCTCGCTCGCCGTTTCAGGAGTTCAACTCAGCCGCGGTCGCCTCGTGTTCGGGTCATCCAAGACAGAAACGATTCGGCCCTGGCCGCCTCCGACCCCTGACCGGGAGGAGGCTGCTGCCAGCGCCTGAACGATCGGAAGGTCAGGAACGCGACCACCGCGA
>DASSSA010000021.1:0-6041 GCA_035701505.1 Actinomycetota bacterium | reverse complement strand
GAGGCCTCCCTGCTTCCGCAGTCGTACTACCGAAAGCTGCCGCAGGTGGCCGATCGCCACGTGCTCGTCCTGGATCCCATGTTGGCCACCGGAGGATCGGGCGCGGCGGCCTGTGCCGCCGTGAAGGAGGGCGGCCCCGCATCGGTCCGGTTCGTGTGCGTCGTCTCCGCGCCCGAGGGGATCGGCAAGATGCAGGTCGAACACCCGGACGTCCCCATCTTCACCGCCGCCGTCGACCGGCAACTGAACGATCGCGGATACATCCTGCCGGGCCTCGGCGACTTCGGGGACCGGCTGTTCGGTACGGAATGAGATCGGGCCCGTCCGCCTGGATGGGCGCTTGCGTATGATTCGTCGGGAAAGGGAGAGAGGAGGGGGCTGATGACGAAACTCGCACGGTTCGTCGCCGTCCTCGGGCTGTTGTCGCTGGTCACCGTGGCCTGCGGCGAGAGCACCGAGGAGGGCGCGAGCCCCACCGGCGGTGGTCCCGCCGTATCCGTCGGACTCGTGTACGACATCGGCGGCCGCGGGGACCTGTCGTTCAACGATGCCGCCGCGCGAGGCCTGGACAAGGCCACGGGTGACTTCAACTTGGACGTCAGCGAGCTCGAACCCAACCAGGGCGGAACGAACCGCGCCGAGCTGCTCGACCTGTTGGCGTCAAAGAACACCCAGCTGATCATCGGGGTGGGGTTCCTGTTCGCGGAGGCGATCTGTGCCGCCGGGAACAAATTCCCGGAAACGAACTTCGGCGACATCGACGGGTTCATCAACAAGGACACGCCGAACTGTCCGAAGGCCCACGACCTGACGGCCAGCGACAACGTGGCCTCCCTGCTGTTCGCCGAGGAACAAGGGTCGTTCCTGGTGGGCGCGGCGGCGGCCCTGAAGTCCGAGACCGGACATCTCGGGTTCATCGGTGGGGTCGACATCGACCTCATCCACAAGTTCGAGGCCGGATTCAAGGCCGGAGCAGAGGCGGTCAATCCGAAGATCGAGATCGACGTGAAGTACATCAGCCAGCCGCCCGACTTCAGCGGGTTCAACGACCCCGCCAAGGGCAAGGAGATCGGCGCCAGCATGTACGAGGCAGGCGCTGACGTCGTCTACCACGCGGCCGGCGGTTCCGGGTTGGGGATGTTCCAGGCGGCCAAGGAATTCTCGGACTCCTCCGGCTCGAAGGTCTGGGGCATCGGGGTCGACTCGGACCAGTACATGAGCGTGCCCGACGAGCTCAAGCCGTACGTGCTCACGTCCATGCTGAAGCGCGTGGACGTGGCCGTGTACGACACGATCAAGGCTCAGGTGGAGGGGAACTTCGAGGGTGGCTACCAAACCTTCGACCTCTCCAAGGACGGCGTGGGGTACGCGACCTCGGGTGGGTTCATCGACGACATCGTGCCGCAGCTCGAGGAATTCAAACAGAAGATCATCGACGGCGAGATCAAGGTGCCGACGAGCTAGTAGCAGCGAGTGGAGCGCGCAAGGGCCCGGGGAGTACCATCCTCGGGCCCTTACCTTCGTCCGTGAGGTCCACCGGTGGATGAGCAAGCGCCTGCCGTCGAACTGAAGGCCATCACCAAGACGTTCCCCGGCGTCGTCGCCAACGATGATGTCAACCTGACCGTCACGCCGGGTGAGATCCACGCCGTCGTCGGGGAGAACGGAGCCGGCAAGTCAACCCTGATGAAGATCCTGTACGGGATGATCCGGCCCGATGGCGGGACGATCTCCGTGAACGGGCGGGAGGTTCACCTCCGCTCTCCCAAGGACGCCATCGCCAGCGGGATCGGCATGGTGCACCAGCACTTCATGCTGGCCACCAACCTCACGGTCCTGGAGAACGTCATCCTGGGCTCCGAGCCCACCCACGGAGGCGCCCTCGACTTCGATGCCGCCAGGGACCGGATCCGCGACCTGTCCGAGACCTACGGGGTTCCGCTCGACCCGGATCGGCTGGTCGAGGACCTCGCGGTGGGCGAGCGCCAGCGGGTGGAGATCCTCAAGGTGTTGTATCGGGGAGCTCAGATCCTGATCCTCGACGAGCCCACAGCCGTGCTGGTCCCCCAGGAGGTGGAGGAGCTGTTCCGCAACCTCGAGGATCTGAAGGGCCGGGGAGTGACGATCATCTTCATCTCGCACAAGCTCGACGAGGTCCTGGAGATCGCCGACTCGATCACGGTCATCCGGGCGGGCCACACGGTCGCCACGGTCAAACCGCGGAGCGTCACCGCTCGCCAGCTGGCCGAGTTGATGGTCGGCAGCGAGCTGCCCACTCCCGAGACCAGGGAGTCCACGGTCACCGATGAGGTGATGTTGTCGGTACGCCAGATGGGGGTTCGGGTGGGTGAACGGTGGACCCTGCAGGACGTGAGCTTCGACATCCGCCGAGGGGAGATCCTGGGCATCGCCGGCGTCGAGGGCAACGGGCAACGAGAGCTGGTGGACGCCATCATGGGCATGCGCCCGCCGCAACAGGGGAGCATCCACCTGGGCGGCGACGACGTCACGCTCTGGTCAAGCCGAAGGCGTCGGGAGGCCGGGATCGGTTACGTGCCCGAGGACCGCCACCTCCGCGGCCTGTTGCTTCCCTCTCCGTTGTGGGAGAACGCGATGCTGGGCAAGCAGACCATGCCCCCGTTCTCCTCCGGACCGTGGATCGACCGGCGCGGGGCGCACCAGCGAACGGTCGACGTTATTCGGGAGTACCACGTCGCGACCCCGGGCCCGGACACCCCGGCCCTCGCGCTGTCTGGCGGGAACCAGCAGAGGCTGATCCTTGGGCGGGAGATGATCGCCGAGCCGAAGGTGCTGATCGCGGCCCAACCGACCCGGGGCATCGACGTGGGGGCGCAGGCCGCCGTGTGGGAGCAGATCAGGGGGGCCCGTGCGGCGGGACTCGCGCTGCTGCTGATCTCGGCGGACCTTGAGGAGCTGATCGGTCTCTCGGACACCCTCTATGTGATCCTGCGGGGGACCTTGGTGGCCAAGCTCGACCCGGCGACGGTCACACCCGAAGAGCTCGGCTCGTACATGACGGGGGCAAGGGAGGCGGCGTCGGCGTGAACACCAGGATCAAGGTCGCCCTCCTGTGGCTCCTGGTTCCGGTATCGGCCATCGTCCTGGCGCTCGGCGTGTCGTCACTGGTCCTGATCATCATCGGGGAGAACCCGCTCTCCGCCTTCCGGTCGATGGCAAGCTACGGGACTCAGCCGAACTCGCTGGCTTCCATGGTGAACCGGGCAGTACCCCTCTACGTGGCCGGCCTGGCCGTAGCCATCGGCTTCAAGATGAATCTGTTCAACATCGGGGTGGAGGGCCAGTACCGGCTAGCGGCCCTGCTGTCGGCGGCCGCCGGCGCCGCCGTCACCCTCCCCGCGCCGTTGCACATCGCGTTCATCATGCTCGTTGCCATGGCCGTGGGGGCGTCCTGGGCGGGGATCGCAGGGGTCCTGCGGGTGAAACGGGGCGTCCACGAAGTGGTGTCCACCATCATGCTGAACTTCATCGCCACGGGCGTGGGGGCCTACCTGCTGGCGAACTATCTGCGGAAGCCGCGGCTCCCGAACGAGCTGATCATCCAGACCCGGCAGATCCCCCGGTCCGGGGCCCTGCCCAACCTCGCCGTGGTGGGCGGAGAGGATCTCCGCTCGTTCCTGGTGATCGCGATCGCTGTGGGGATCGCCGTGTACGTGCTGATCTGGCGGACCCGCTTCGGATACGACCTTCGCGCGACCGGGATCAACCCCGAGGCCGCCCGAGCCTCGGGGGTCGACCCCAACCGGATGATCGTCAGGACCATGCTGATCTCCGGGGCCATCGCCGGGCTCATCGGGATGAGCGACCTGCTCGGATTCTTCCATGCGTACACGCTCGACTTCCCCACCGGGCTCGGGTTCGACGGCATCGCCGTGGCCCTGGTCGGGCTGAATCATCCGGCGGGGATCGCCGTCGCGGCGCTGCTGTTCGGATGGGTTGACCGGGCCGCGCAGATCCTGGACCTGGAAGGGATCCCCAAGGAGGTCATCATCATCACGAAGGGCGTCATCATCCTCTCGGTCGTGGTGGCCTACGAGGTCGTGCGCCGAATCGTCCAGGCCCAGCAGATCAAGGCCGCCGCGGAGGCGACCCGCAAGCTGGAGGCGAAGAAGGAAGCGGTGGCGGCATGAGCTGGGCGGCGGTCGACACGGCGCAGGTGGAGGGAGAGAAGGGCGGCCGTCTGGAGGCGCGCCGGATCCTCTACCTCCTCGGACTGGTGATCCTCCTTCTCTCGGCGGTTCGCTCCTTCACCGACGCCTCGGACCTCACCTCCAGCAACACGTACGGGGCGGCCCTGCGCCTCGCGGTACCGATCCTGCTGGCCGGCCTGGGCGGGCTGTACGCCGAGCGGACCGGAGTGGTCAACATCGGCCTCGAGGGCATGATGATCCTGGGGACGTGGTTCGGGGCCTGGGGCGGTGTCGAGTTCGGTGCGTGGTGGGGGGTCGTGCTCGGCATCCTCGGCGGCGCGATGGGAGGGCTGGTCCACGCCGTGGCCACCGTGAGCTTCGGCGTGAACCAGATCGTGTCGGGCGTGGCCGTCAACATCTTGGCTGCCGGCGTCACCCGGTTCCTGTCGGTGATCGCGTTCACGGGGCACGGAGGCGGCGCCACGCAGTCCCCCCAAGTCACGTCGAACCTGCCGAACCTCACCGTGCCGGTGCTGGCCGGTGGGAAGCCCTTCGGCTGGCAGTCCCCGGACCTCCTGGGGTGGTTCGAGCGGCAGCAGTGGTTCCTCGTCTCCGACGTTGCGGCGCTGTTCCGCGGGTTCATGGCCGAGCTCTCGATCCTGACCGTGATCACCCTGCTGCTCGTCCCGGCCACGTATTTCTTCTTGTGGCGGACCCGGCTCGGTCTGCGGATGCGATCGGCGGGTGAGAACCCGGTGGCCGCCGAGTCGCTCGGCGTCCCCGTGTACACCATGAAGTACCTCGGCGTGGTCATCTCCGGAGCCCTCGCCGGGTTGGCTGGCGCGTTCCTGGTGCTGGAGGCGGCGGGGATCTATCGGGAGGGGCAAACAGGCGGCCGGGGGTACATCGGGTTGGCCGCCATGATCTTCGGCAATTGGCGCCCCACCGGTGTCGCCGCTGCGGCCGGGCTGTTCGGCTATACGGACGCCCTGAACCTCCGGTCGGCCCAGGCCGTCCACGCGTTGCTGCTCTTCGCTGCCATCGCCCTGCTCGGGCTGGGCGTCTGGTACCTGGTTCGAGGAAGGATCTCCGCCGGCCTGCTCTCGGGGGCCATCGGCGTGCTGGTCTTGGTGTGGTACGCCGTCGCCGAGGACGTGCCCCGGCAGTTCATCTTCATCACGCCGTACGTGGCCACGCTGCTGGTCCTGGCGGTGGCGTCGCAGCGACTCCGTCCGCCTGCCGCGGACGCCCTGCCGTATCGGCGCGGGCAACAGACCTCGTGAGGGCGCCAACAGGTCAGTAGGCGTCGGAGGGGGCCGAGCCCGGTGACCCGGTGACGACCCGCACGCCTGCGCTCGATCCGAGCAGGTCGGCCCCCGCCGCCAGCAACGCCTCGGCATCCTCCCTGGTTCGAATGCCTCCCGACGCCTTCACCGCCACCCGGCCGGCGGCCAACCGACGAAGCTCCGAGATGAGCTTGGGCGTGGCGTCCCCACCACCGAAGCCGCTCGAATTCTTGACGTAGGAGACCCCCGCCTCCACCGCGAGCTCCACCGCGCGGGCGAGCTCGTCCGGCGAGAGGAGCCCTGCCTCGAGCATGGCCTTGACCGGCGCGCCGTCTCCCGCCGAGACGACCGCCGCGAGATGGTCCCGGTACTCGGCTTCCATCCCGGACCGCAACCACCCCACCTTCGTCATCACGTCGATCTCCTCCGCTCCCGACCGGATGGCTTCGGCCGCCTGTCCGGCCACCGTCGTCGTCGTGGCGCCGCCCATGGGGAAGTCCAGCGCCGTGCACACCCGGACCGCCGAACCCTTCAACGTGGCCGCGGCCAGGGGCAGCCAGATCGGGTTGACCATCGCGCCGTTGAA
>DASSSA010000020.1:0-22706 GCA_035701505.1 Actinomycetota bacterium | reverse complement strand
CCCTTCCGCGGCAAGGGCCTCCTCGATCCACCGTCCCGCGTGCCCGGCCAGGACTCCGGTCGCCGTCACCTCCGCCCCCAATGCGTGCGCGGAGCGGGCCACGTTCAACCCCTTGCCCCCGGGGACCTGGACGAACCCGGTCGGACGGTGGATGGCGCCGACCACCACCCGATCGACCTCGAAGAGCTTGTCCACGGAAGGGCTTGCGGCGACGCAGAGGATCACGCCACCGACTCCAGGGCGGCCACCGCCTCGTCCATCGTCGGCTGGGCGGCCGTGCCACCGGCGGCTCGCGTCGACAGAGAGCCGCACGCCACGGCGAGCTGGAGGCACCGGGACAAGGGAAGGCCGGCCAGCCGCCCGGCCAGGAACCCGGCGTCGAAGCTGTCACCCGCGCCGGTCGTATCGACGACGTCGGCGGGGATGGACTCGGAGCGGACCACCTGGTCACCCCACAGGGCCAGGCCCCCGCCCTGCCCGAACTTCACCGCCACGATCGAGCCCCGCTCCGCCAGAGTGAGAGCCGCGATGTCGATGTCGTCCACGCCGGTGATGGCCCGGGCCTCCACCGAGTTGGGGAGGAAGCAATCGGTTTGCGACAGGAGCGAAAGCAGGCCACCGTCCCATTCATCCGCCGGATCCCAGTTGGGGTCGATCGAGGTGCCGGCCCCGGCCTCGTGGGCCTCCCGGAACAGCGCGGGAAGGTCGGCGGCCAGGCCGGTCTGGAGGAAATAGGACGACACGTGGACGTGGCGGACGCTACGAAGGAGCGCGTGATCGATGATCCCCTCCCGGAGGTGGGAAATCGCTCCCAGCGAGGTGAGCGTGGCCCGGTCCTCGCCCTTCGACAGCACGACCGAAAGGCCGGTCGGCCGGCTCGGGTCCACCACCAGGCCCTGTGTGTCCACATCGCGCTCCGCCAGGGCGTCGAGCATGAATCGGCCGAACACGTCCTCCCCGACCACGCCGGAGAAGGCAACGCGCAGGCCCAGGCGCGCGGCTCCGCACGCGGCGATCGCCCCGGAGCCTCCGATCACCAGATCGGCTCGATCGACGAGCTTCTCGGCCTGACCGAACTCAGGTGCGACGTCGCCCCGGACGATCAGGTCGGGATTGGCGTCGCCGAGGACGAGGAGATCGAAATCGACCATGGGGATCGCCGACACACTAGCCGAGAGTCAGGCCCGTGCCTCTCGCTCCCTCCGGCGTTCGGAGAGGTGATCGACCACCCCGATGCTCGTGAACGGAAGCACCGGGGCGAGGAGCAGCCCGATGACGGCGGCCGAACGGACGAGGATGAACACGTATGCGGAGACCACCAGGACGGCGATGGCCCGGGCTCTCCAACTGTGCGCGACGTCGGCGCGCATGGCCACGATCCCTCCCGCTCCCACCCCGGCGACGAAGCCGGTGACCGCATCGCCCGCGAGGCCCGAGACGGGAGCGCCAACGAGGATCGTGAGGAGCAGGGCCCAGACCGTCGCCCCCGAGGCCCGCGGATGCTCCGAGAGGAAGGCGAGCGCGAGGAAGACGAACGGCAGGAGGACCAGACCGAAGGCGATGTACGGCGCGGCGAACGGCGCGCTTTCCTTGTGCGAGCCCTCCGCGACGAGGCCGGTCACCAGCGACCAGTAGCCGGGCACGAGCAAGAGTGTCGCCAGCGTGATCGCTCTCCACTTGCGCCGCGGCGAGAGTGGTTCGACCCCCGCGAGGACCGATGGCTTCGCTCGGGCCACCGTCGGCTCAGCCCTTGACGGCGCCGGCCGTGAGCCCGCGCACGAAGTACTTCTGCAGTGAGAAGAACACGACCAGGGGCAGGGCCATGGAGATGAACGCGGCCGATGTCAGCAGCTGCCAGTTCTCTCCGCGCGAGCCGACGAGGTTGGCCAGGTTGAGGGTGAGGACTTGGACGCTCCGCTCGCCTCCCAGGAAGACGTAGGCCACGAGCAGGTCGTTCCACACCCAGAGGAACTGGAAAATGGCGAAGGCTGCGAGGGCCGGGACCGAGAGGGGAACGATGAGCCGCCAGAAGATCGTGAAGTGGTCGGCGCCGTCGATCTTTGCCGATTCGATGATCGATGACGGCAGGGATCCGATGTAGTTGCGCAAGAGGTAGACGGCGAGCGGTAGTCCGAACCCCGTGTGCGCCAGCCACACCGCCAGGAAGGTGCCGTTCAGGTGGAGCTGTGGGAAGACCACGTAATCGAACAGCGTGGCCCCGTTGACGTACAGCTTCAGGATCGGGATCAGCGCCATCTGCAGCGGAACGACGAGGAGGCCCACGACGATCACGAACAGGATGTAGCGTCCCTTGAAGTCCATCCACGTGAACGCGTAGGCGGCGAAGGCGGCGATCGTGATGGGAATCACGGTCGACGGGATCGTCACCGCGAGGCTGTTGAGGAACGAGTTGCCGAGGCCGCCCGCGTCGATGGCGGAGCGGTAGTTCTCGATCGTCCATGCCCCAGCTTGGAACGGGTGGGCGAACGCGGTCCACCACCCGCTGGTGTTGACGAGGTTCTCGCCCCGGAAGGAGGTGATGAGCACGCCCAGAGCAGGGATCAACCACAGGATGCAGACGGCAACGATCGTGAGGCGCACGAACCATCCGCCCGTGCGGACCTCCCCGACCCCTCGTCCTTGGGGTGCTGCGACGACGGGCTCGGCGGCCTCCTCGACGTCCCCGGCCTGCGCCAGGCTCATCGGATCATCTCCTCCTCGCGGAACCGGCGGACGTTCCAGACCATCACCGGGATCACCACGATGAACAGGACCACGGCGATGGCGGCCCCCTTCCCAAAGTCCTGCCCGATGAAGAACCACCGGATCATGCGCTCCGCGATGACCTCCGTCTGGTTGAGCTCCGCGTTGCCCATCACGAAGACGATGTCGAAGACCTTGAGCGAGTTGATGACCATGTAGGTGGCCACCACGACGATCGTCGGAAGGATGCTCGGCACGATGATCCGCCGGAACACCTGCCACTCGGAGGCGCCGTCGATGCGGGAAGCCTCGATGATCTCGTCCGGGATCGACTTGATGGCGGCGGACAGGACGACCATGGCGAACCCGGTCTGCATCCAGACCATGATCACCATGAGATACAGGTTGTTCCAGGGGTGCTGCGAGAGCCAGTCCACCGGGTTCTGGCCGAGCCCGAGCATGATCCCGTTCAAAAGCCCGATATTGGAGCCGAACCCCGCGGGACGGAAGCTGTAGATCAAGCGCCATGTGATCGACGCCCCGGCGAAGGAGATGGCCATGGGGAGGAAGATGATCGACTTCGCCACGGCCTCCCCGCGGCGAAGCCGATCGGCGAGCGTCGCGAAGGCCAGGCCGATACTGACGGCGATCGTGGGGACGAGGATCATCCACCCCAGGGTGTTGCGGATCGATCGGAGCATGCTTTCGTCGGTGAAGACGAACTTGAAGTTGTCGAATCCAACGAAGCTCTGGGACTGGGCGTCCTTAAAGCTGATCAGGATGGTGTTGATCACCGGATAGACCAGGAAGACGCTCAACAGCACCATCGCGGGTCCGACGAAGATCCACGGGCGGATCCCTTCGCGGTAGCGTTGGGGCAACAGCTCGACGGCTCGGTTCATCGCCCAGTAAAGGAAGAAGACGCCGCCCACCCCAACCACGACGGCCACGCCGACCACGATGACCCGGTTGGCCTCGGAGTCACGCAGGAAGTCGAACGTGACCCACAGGATGTAGAAGGCGGCGATCGGGATCGCTACGGCTCCCACGACCCGCAGCGCGAAGACCCAGAGCGCGTTCCCCCGAGGTGGTGGGGCCGTCGCCGCGACGGCCCCACCACCAGACGGTGTTCGATCGATCTTCGACACCAGCGATCCCTAGCTCGGCCAGCTGCTGTCGATGTCCTTCAGGATGCCCTCGAGAGAGCTCGGCCCCTCCTTCATGTACTTGACCATCCCCGTCCAGAAGCTCCCCGATCCGACCGCGGCCGGCATCAGGTCGGAAGCGTCGAACCGAGCGGTCCCCGCCGTCAGGCCCTCCTTGAGCACCTCGGCGGAATTGGCCAAGATGTCGTTCGCGTAGCACTCGCTTCCGACGTTCACGTTCGGGGAGATCCGCGACGCCGCGGTGATGCCTGCCATCGCGCACTGGAAGTCGGTGCCCATGAACCGGTCGAGGAAATCCTTCACCTCCGGTGAGTTGCGGAACACCATCGCCAGCTCACCGGCGAACAACGGGCCGCCCTCCGTCGTTATGGAAGGGAACGGGAACCAATCGTAATCGACGCCGGCCTTGGTGCCCTTAGGGAAGAAGGCGTTGATGAAGCTGGCCTGCCGGTGCAGCCAGCACTTCGGAGGGTTGTCGAACATCGGGAGCGGCGCGTCCCCGAACGCGAGTCCGGGCGTGTTCTCCGCGCCACCCAGGACGTAATCCGGGTGGAACATGACGTCACCGAAGGTCTCCCCGGCGGTCACGACCGACGGGTCGTTGAACGGGATCTCGTGCTTGTACCACTGGTCGTAGGTGTCCGGGCCGGCGGTCCGGAGCATGATGTCCTCCATCCAGTCGGTGGCCGGCCACCCCGTGGAGCCCTCGCTCTGGAACCCGACGCACCACGGCGTGCTCCCGTCAGCCACGATCTGGTCCGAGAGGGCCATCAGGTCGTCCCACGTCTCCGGCACCTGGTAGCCGGCCTTGTCGAAGTCGTCCTTCGGGTACCAGATCATGCTCTTGAGGTTGATGTTGGTCGGGATGCCGTAGTGCTTCCCGTCGACCAGGCCGAGGTCCATGAACGGCTTGCCGAACGTGGCCTCGAGCTCGCCGACGTCGTAGCCCATGTCCTCGAGCGAGACGGCGTTCGCCGACGTCACCAGCCCCGGCAACGCTCCCGGCTGAGGCAGGAGGATGAGGTCGAGGGTTCCGCCCTGGCCCCGGACCTGGATGTCCTGTTCGAAATTCCCGGCGGACTCGAACTCCACCGTGTAGTCCACGCCGGTGATCTGTTCGTCGGCGATGGCCTGGAGCGCGGCCATCTCCTCCGGCTCGCCGGCGCCCAGGACGTTGACCTTGCCGGTGTTGGGTTCGCCTCCGGTGGCACCGCCCTCCTTCTCCTCCGCCTTGCACGCCCCCCCGATCAGAAGAACGATCGAGAGCAGCGACAGCACCTTGAGTCGGCGCATCGAGACCCCCTCCTAGTCGTCCGGCCCCTATTCTTGCCCAAACCCGCCCGCGGCGTTCAACCCAATCCGGTCGGGACGCCCCGGCGCCGGATCAGCTCCGCATACCAGGCCGCGCTCTCCTTCGGGGTCCGCGTCTGGGTCGCGAAGTCCACGTGGACGAGGCCGAAGCGCTTCGAGTAGCCCTCCGCCCACTCGAAGTTGTCGAGCAAGGACCACACGAGGAAACCGGCCAGCGGGATACCGGCCTCGAGCGCGGCACGCGCGGCCGCGATGTGGTCGCGGAGGTACGCGATCCGCCTGGCGTCGTGGACGACGCCGTCCGATGCAAGCTCGTCGTCGAAGGCCGCCCCGTTCTCGGTCACGACGATACGAGCCGGGCCGTAATCACCGTGCAGCTCGATCAGCAGGTCGGCCAGGCCCTGCGGCTCGACCGGCCAGCCCATCGCGGTGAACTCCACGCCCGCAGGCAGGACCGACCACGCTCCGAGCGAGCCGGGGAGCTCGTCGGCGCCGGGCTGGGAACTGGCCTCAGCGGTGACCGTGTGGCGCCGGTAGTAGTTCACCCCCAGGAAGCCGAGCGGGCCGGCGATGAAGTCGAGGTCGCCGTCGCGAACGAACCCCATGTCGCTCACCGCCCGGTAGTGCTCGACGAGCTGGGTCGGATACCCCCGCCCGAAGAGTGGGTCCAGGAACAGCCGGTTCATGTGCAGATCCGCCAGCCGTGCCGCCCGGACGTCGCGAGGATCCCCCGTGGCCGGGCGAGCGGGCTGGAGGTTCAAGGCGATGCCCACATCGCGCCCGTCCCCCATCGCGTCGCGGGCAAGGCCGTGAGCGAGCAGTAGGTGATGGGACGCCGCGAGCGCGAGCGCGTCGTCGGTTCGGCCCGGCGCGTGGATCCCGGTCCCGTACCCCAGCCAGGCAGCCACCCACGGCTCGTTCAGGGTGATCCAGGTGGGCACCGTTCCCGCGAGCGAGCTGCGGACGATCGCCGCGTACTCGGCGAACCGCAGGGCCGTGTCGCGGTTCCCCCACCCCCCCTCGTCCTCGAGCGCCTGCGGCAGATCCCAGTGGTAGAGCGTGGGCAACGGGGTGATGCTCCGGCTGTTGAGCGCCTCCACGAGGCGGCGGTAGTGGTCGAGGCCCGGCTGGTTCGGCGCCCCCCGCCCTTCGGGCTGGATCCGGGGCCAGGCCACCGAGAATCGATACGCCCCCACCCCGAGGTCGGCAATGAGCGCGACGTCCTCCTCGTACCGGTGGTACTGGTCGCACGCGACGTCCCCCGTGTCTCCGTGGCGGATCGTGCCGGGCATCCGGCAGAACGTGTCCCAGATGGATGGGCCGCGTCCGTCCTCGCCGACCGCGCCCTCGACTTGATAAGCGGACGTGGCGACGCCCCACAGGAACCCTTGGGGAAACGGGTCGATCGACCGGTATCGCTCGATCAGTTCCCGTCGCCGCCGTAGATGCCGAGCCCGGTACCCGGGTCGAAGAAGTGAAGGCGCCCGACGTCGACGACGAGCTCGATGGGCTCGCCCTCCTTGGCCCCGGTCCGAGGGCTCAGTCGGGCCAGGAACGTCGATTCGCCCGAACGAGCCCCCTGCTCCACTGCCTGCAGGGCCTCCTGCCCCACGTCGTGGGCCAGCTCCTTCACGTCCTCGGTGACCACCGCCGGCGCCTGGACCCTGACGTGGGCGACGACGTCCGCGCCGAGCGCCTCCCGGAGGATCACCGTGGTCTGGATCCGCCGGTCCGCCGGAGCGCCGGGGACGAGCGAAGCGTCCTCCATGTCCTCGGGCCGGAGGCCCACGATGACCGGTTTCCCGTCGAACGCGTTGAGCTCCGGGCGGGCCGACATGACCTGCGGGGGCACGCCGAGCCGATACCCGCCGAACTCCACGACACCGGACCCATCCGAACTGGACAGCTTGGCCTCCACCATGTTCATGGCCGGAGAGCCGATGAAGCCCGCGACGAAGAGGTTGTTCGGATGGTCGTACAGGAACTGTGGCGTATCGACCTGCTGGAGGACGCCCCTGCGGATGACCGCCACCCGGTCGCCCATGGTCATTGCCTCGACCTGATCGTGGGTGACGTACAGCGTGGTGACCCGGAGCTCGTGCTGGATCCGGGCGATCTCGGAGCGCATCTGGACGCGGAGCTTGGCATCCAGGTTCGACAGCGGCTCGTCCATGAGGAACGCCTTGGGCTCGCGAACGATGGCTCGACCCATGGCCACCCGCTGTCGCTGCCCGCCCGACAGGGCCTTCGGCTTCCGCGACAGGAACTCCTGGAGGCCCAGGATACCAGCGGCCTCCCGGACGCGGTTGTCGATCTCATCCTTGGGAAGCTTTCGAAGCTTCAGCCCGAAGCCCATGTTGTCGTACACGCTCATGTGCGGGTACAGCGCGTAGTTCTGGAACACCATCGCGATGTCGCGTTCCTTCGGCGGAAGCAAGTTCACGACGCGGTCGCCGATCCGGATCGTCCCGTGGCTGATGCTCTCGAGGCCCGCGACCATCCGCAGCGCCGTGGTCTTCCCGCACCCCGAGGGACCGACGAGCACGATGAACTCCCCGTCGTCGACGTCGAGGTCCAGATCGGAGACCGCCGCGGTCCCATCAGGGAACACCTTCGATACCTGCTCCATGACGATCTCGGCCATGGATCCCCCTCAAACGGTCGTGGGGCCTATCCTTAGCACAAACCTGGTTCGCCCTGCTATCCGTGGATCACTACGATTCCCCGGTGCCCAGGATCGAGCTCGTCCGGGGTGACATCACCGAGCAGCGCGTCGACGCCGTCGTGAACGCCGCGAACTCCTCACTCTTGGGGGGCGGCGGCGTGGACGGGGCCATCCACCGCAAGGGCGGGGCCGCCATCCTGCGTGAATGTCGGGAGATCCGGCGGACGGCCCATCCGGACGGGCTCCCCACCGGGAAGGCCGTGGCGACCTCCGCCGGCGACCTCCCGGCGCGGTGGGTGATCCACACGGTGGGGCCGGTGTTCTCCAGGTCCGAAGACCGCTCGGCCCTGCTGGCCAGCTGCCACACCGAGGCCCTCCGGGTGGCCGACGAGCTGGGCGCGAGATCGGTCGCGTTCCCGGCCATCTCCACCGGCGTCTACGGCTACCCGCTCGAGCTCGCGGCACCCGTTGCCATCCGCGCGGTGATGGGATCGGACACGAAGGTCGAGGAAGTCCGGTTCGTCCTGTACGGCAAGGACGCCTTCCGGGCCTTCGAGCGCGCGCTGGCCGGCGCCACCTGAACCCGGGCGGCTCCGTAAAACGAGGACGCTGTTAGCATCCCAACCTGCCATGAGCGAACTGGGTACCGACCTGACCACCCCGAAGGGCGCGTACGAGCGGCTGGCCGAGATCCAGCTCGTGGACTGCCGCGAGCCCTACGAGTGGAACGCCGGACGGGTCGAGGGCGCCGTCCACATCCCGTTGAACACGATCATGGCGGGCGAGAACGCCGATCTCGATCCGAGCAAGCCGGTCGTCGTCGTGTGCCGCTCCGGCAACCGGAGCGAGCTGGCCGCGCTCATGCTCCAGGCTCGGGGGTTCCAGGCGTTCAACCTCGAGGGCGGGATGGAGGAGTGGGAACGCCAGGGCCTGCCATTCACCACCCCCGAGGGGCAACCCGGCAAGGTCGCCTGACCGACCGAGCCACATCCGCGTACCTGCCGCGCTAGCCTGTTCGGGTCGCCATGGCCGATGTCGATGCGGCCCGCCTCGAGCTGGAGGAAGCCCTCGGAAAGACCGAGGTCCTCTCCGATCCGCTCGCCCTGACCCTCTACGCCCGTGACGCTTCGATGGTCGAGGGCGGGTGCGCCCTCGTTGCCTTCCCCCATCCGGTGGAGGACGTGGTCGCCTGCATTCGGGTGGCCGCGCGGCACGGCCTCCCGATCGTGCCGCGCGGCTCCGGCACCGGCCTGGCCGGAGGGGCCACGCCGATCGGCGACGCCCTCGTCGTGGTGACGTCGAAGATGGACCGGATCATCGAGGTCCGGCCCGAGGATCGTCTGGCCTGGGTGGAGCCCGGCGTCTTGAACCTCGACCTGGCCAATGCGCTCGCGCCGCTCGGGTTCACCTATGCCCCCGACCCGTCGTCGCAGCAGACGTGTTCCATCGGGGGCAACGTCAACACGAACGCCGGAGGCCCGCACTGTCTCGCCTACGGCGTCACCTCCAGCCACGTGCTCGCCGTGGACGTGGTCCTGGCGGACGGCACCGTCGAGCGGTTCGGCTCGGAGGCCCCCCAAGCTCCCGGCTACGATCTCCGAGGGATCGTCATCGGATCCGAGGGGACGCTGGGGATCGTCGTCCGTGCCTGCGTCCGCCTCACTCCCCGCCCCCCCGCGGTGCGAACGATGCTGCTCGATTTCAGCGCAGTGAGCGATTGCGCGGCAACCGTCTCCGCCATCATCGCCGGTGGCGTCGTGCCCGCGGCGGTGGAGATGATGGACCAGGGCATCATCGTGGCGGCCGAGAGCTTCGCCCACGCCGGGTATCCCACCGACGCGGCGGCGGTCCTCATCGTGGAGGTGGATGGGCTCCCTGAGGCCGTGGATGCGCAGTCCCTCGCGGTGGAGAGCGCCGCCCGCGACCACGGCGTGCGCGCCATCCGCGTTGCCGCGGACGAGGCCGAGCGGGCGCTGTTGTGGAAGGGCCGGAAGAGCGCGTTCGGGGCAGTCGCCCAGATCGCACCGCACTATCACCTCCACGATTGCGTCGTACCACGCACGAAGCTCGTTGACGTCCTGGCCGGCGTCTACGAGATCGCCGGCCGGCACGACCTCATCGTGACGAACGTCTTCCACGCCGGTGACGGCAACCTGCATCCCCTGCTCTCGTTCGACCGGCGGATCCCCGGAACGCTGGAACGGGTGCTCTCGGCCAGCGAGCAGATCGTGCGCCTGTGCGTCGAATGCGGAGGCTCCCTCACCGGTGAGCACGGAATCGGCCTGGAGAAGCGTGACTTCATGCCGCTCGTGTTCTCCGACGTCGACCTGGGTGCTCAGGCCTGCGTCCGCGCCGCCTTCGACCCCGAGGGCCGGATGAACCCACAGAAGGTGCTGCCGGCCGGCGCGCGGTGTGGCGACTTCGCCATGGCCCGGGGGATGGATGCGACCCTGGCCGCCCAGAGCATCCCGGAGGGATCGTGGATCTGATCCACCCAATGGACAAGGTGGAGGTCGCCGAGGCGCTCCGCCAGGCGACCGCCGACCGCAGGCGGTTGCTCGTGGTGGGCGGGCGGACCCATATCGACAAGGGCGAGCCGTGCGCCGTGGACGCCGAGCTGTGGACGACCCAGCTCGACTCGCTCGTGGCCTACGAGCCGGCGGAGATGATCGCGGTGGTCGAAGGGGGGATGCGGGTCGGAGAGCTCGACCGCATCCTGGCGGACGGGGGTCAGGAGTGGCCGAGCGACGCGCCGACGAGCGCCACGGTGGGCGGCGTGATCGCAGCGGCGGCAACGTCGCCGAGGCGCCTGCGGGTGGGTCCCATCCGCGACACCGTGATCGAGATGGAGGTGGTGACCGGCGACGGCCGGCTGGTGAGGAGCGGCGCCCGCACGGTGAAGAGCGTGACCGGGTACGACCTCCACAAGCTGATGACGGGCTCGCTCGGGACCCTCGGGGTCATCGTGCAAGTCGCGCTCAAGGTCCGGCCGCGGCCACAGGCCCGACGATCGGTCAGGGCGGCCGGAGGCCTGGAGATGGGCCGGCGCCTGCTCGACGCGGTCCCCAGCCCGGCCGCCGTCCTGGCCATGCCCGAGGTCGTGGAACTCCGCCTGGAGGGTTGGCCGGAGGAGGTGGAACGCCAGGTCGAGGCCACGGACCGGGCGGCGGGCGTCATCGTCGTCACCGAGGACGGGGCGTTTCCATCCGAATGCCCGTGGGAAACGAGCGCCGTGGTCGCAGAGGCGGCCGTGCCTCCATCCCGCCTCGCGGAGCTGCTCTCACCGCCGTTCCCGGATCTCCTCGGTCCCCACCTCGGGTCGTGGGGCGCGCTGCTCGGCGTGGGGATCGGCTGGGTCGGGCTCTCATCCTCCGACGGCGAGTTGGACGCCCTTCGGGCCAGGGCCAGTGCTCTCGGCGGGATCGCGCCCGTGATCAAGGGTCCAGGCGGGCTGGGGACCGACGTTCCCCCCGGGCTGGACGTTCACCGAAGGCTGAAGGCCGCCCTGGACCCGGCGGGGGTCCTGGCGCCCGGCCGGTTCTGGGGAGGGATCTGACGTGGCAGACCCCAGGGAGCGGAGCGGGCCTCCCCTCGGTGCCGTCCTGCCGGAGGGGACCCGGTTCATCGGCCCGGTCGGCCTGGCGGCAAACTGGCTGCCGGGCGAGGCCCCCTCCGACGACGACCTGGCCACCTGCGTGGCCTGTGGCCTCTGCCTCCCCCACTGCCCCACCTACCGGCTGACCGGCGAGGAGTCCGCATCGCCTCGCGGGCGGATCGCCGCGATGCGGGCCGTGGCAGACGGCCGAGCCAACGTCGATGCGACGTTCGCCCGGTTCATGGACCTGTGTCTGGAGTGCCGGGCCTGCGAGGACGTCTGCCCCTCGCACGTGCCGTTCGGCCGAATGATGGAACGGGCCAGGGTGCAGATCGAGCCGCTTCGCACCCGCCGAGCCCGGTTCGTCCGATGGCTCGGTCTGAACGTTGCCCTTCGGCGGCGATGGGTGCTGTCGCTCCTCAGACGACTGTCGCCCGTCGCTCGCCCCTTGCTCCGCAAGCGCGTGCGCTCGTTGGTGCCCAGGGGCAGCCCCGGCCGACGGGTGCCAACGTCGGTGGAGGCGGAGGGATCGGCGAAGGGAACCGTCGCGATCCTCACGGGATGCGTCCAGGACCAGTGGTACCGATCGGCGAATCGAGCCACCGTCCGCGTGCTTTCGCGGAACGGCTGGCGGGTGATCGCCCCTCGCCGTCAGGCGTGCTGCGGCGCGATCCAGGCGCACAACGGAGGGCTGAGGACGGCGCGGAAGCTGGCCGGGCGGAACCTCTCGGCCTTCGACGGCGCCGATTGGGTGGTCGTCGCCGCGGCCGGGTGCGGCGCGCATCTGAAGGATTACGGCGACCTCCTCGGCTCAGAGGAGGCCACAGCGTTCTCGGCTCGGGTCCGCGACCTCATGGAGTTCCTGGACGAACAGGGCATCGAGCCCCCCGCCCAGGGACCGGCCGGCGAGGGCCCGATCAGGGTCGCCTACCACGACGCCTGCCACGCGCTCCGAGCCCAGCGGATCCAGGAGCAACCCCGCCGGGTGCTCCGCCGGATGCCCGGCGTCGAGATCGTCGACGTGCCGGACGGCGACCGGTGCTGCGGCGCGGCCGGCCTGTACAACGTGCTCGAGCCGGAGATGTCTGACCGACTGATGGAGCAGAAGGCGGCGGCGATCGCAGCGACGGATGCGACGATCGTCGCGTCGGCCAACCCCGGCTGCACCATGCAGATCGCCGCCGGCCTGCGGAACGTAGGCCGGCCGCTCGAGGTGCTGCACCCCGTCGAGGTACTGGATCGCGCGTATACGGCCGCGGACGCGCGCCAAGACGATCGCGCATCCACCCCCAACTGAGGCGGAGGCGGCTCCCGTGGGAGCCGCCTCCGATACGTTCGGCCTGACGGGATCGCTACATCCCTAGAGCTTTGGCCGCCGTCGCGTTGTCGGTCGTCACGATCACGCCGCGGTCATGCGTCGCGATGTACATCGCCTGGATGTTGACCCCCGCGTTCGCGATCGCCCGCGCCATCCTGCCGAGCTCTCCGGGCGTGTCCGCACTCCCGGCAACCTCGGCCAGCATGGGGTCGGCCTCGCCCTCGACCTTGATCCCCGCCCCCTCGAGGGCCTTCCGCGCCGCCGCCGCATCCTCCACCAGGACGTGGATGATGCCGCGGCCTTCCATGCCGATCCCGCAGATGCCCTCGATGTTCACGCCGGCGTTGCCCAGCGCCTCGCCGAGGTCCGCGAGCGTCCCCGGTCGGTCCTCGAGCGATACCGTGAGGTCCTTGGCCATGGACCACCTCCCTTCCGTGTATGGCAGCGGTCTACTCCTCTCGGGCCAGGCCGGTCAATCCCTCAGCGAAAACGGCTCCGGTCCACCGCCCGGCGAGCGTGCGGACCTCTCTTGCTTCACCAATACCCTGCGGAGGATCTTCCCGGAGAGCGACTTCGGGATCTCCTCGATGAACTCGACCCGGCGGATCCTCTTATAGCGCGCCACGCGCTCGGCCACATAGGCCATCAGCTCGTCCGGCGTCGCGGAGGCGTCGGCCTTGAGCACGACGAAAGCCTTCGGAACCTCCCCCCCTTCCTCGTCGGGACTGGGCACGACCGCGGCGTCGTCCACCGACGGGTGGCCGACCAGGACGGCCTCCAGCTCGGCCGGTGGGACCTGGTACCCCTTGTACTTGATCAGCTCTTTCAGGCGATCGACCACGAAGAAGAACCCATCCTGGTCGGCGTGGCCGATGTCACCAGTGTGCAGCCAGCCATCGCCGTCGATCGTGTTCGAAGTTGCGGTTGGGTTGTTCAGATATCCCACCATGACCTGAGGGCCGCGGACGCAGATCTCGCCGTCCTGACCCGGACCGAGCTCCTCACCCGTGGCCCAGTCCACCACCTTGCACTCGGTGTTCGGGAGGACTTGACCGATCGACCCGGGACGGGCATCACCGGGCCGGTCCGAGCTCACGTGGGTCACGGGGCTCGACTCCGTCAGCCCGTACCCCTGAATGACGTTGCACCCCAGGCGGTTCGCGCATGCCACGGCCTGTTCGGCATCGAGGGGCGCCGCGCCCGACATGATCACCTCGAGCCCGGAGAGGTCGTAGCCCTCCACGGCCGGGTGTTTGGCCAAGCCCAAGATGATCGGGGGCACGAGATAGGCGCGGGTCACCCGATAGTCACGCAGGATGCCGAGGAACGGCTCCAGCTCGAACTTCGGCATCGACACCACGGTCGCGCAGTGGCGGAGCGCCAGGTTCATGACCACAGTCATGCCGTAGATGTGGAAGAAGGGCAGGACGCCGATGAGCGTCTCGTCCTCGCGCACCCGTTGCAGCGTTGCGGTCTGGCAGATGTTCGCCACGAGATTGCGGTGGGTGAGCATCACGCCCTTCGGCAGCCCGGTGGTGCCGCTGGAGAATGGCAGGACCGCCAGGTCAACCGCCGGGTCGATCGGTACCTCCGGAGCCTCGGCGTCGGTCCCCAGGAGCTCGGCGAACGGCGTGGTCCCGTCCGCCTCCCCGAACACGAACACCTCCTCGATCCCCACCTTCTGGGCCGCTGGGAGGGCTCGGTCCAGGAACGGTGGCACGGAGATCATGAACCGAGCCCCCGAGTCGTGGAGCTGGTTCGCGATGTCCTGCTCCGTGGCCAGCGAGTTGATCGTGGTGTTCACACCCCCGGCCGCCGCCACGCCGTGGAAGGCCACGGCATACTCGGGGACGTTGGGAGCCATGAGGGCCACCACGTCACCCTTTCCCAGGCCCCGGCCGGCGAATGCGGCCGCCACGCGGTGAACCCCTCCCGCGAGCTGCGCGTACGTTATGGTGCGGCCGGTCGGGCCGTCGATCAGCGCCGGCTTGTTGCCGAGAGCGCCCGCACGCTCCAGGACGAAAGCCGGGAGCGAGACGTCTGGGATCTCGACGTCGGGAAGGGGACTCCGAAAGACCACAACGACCTCCTCGGACGAGGCGCGCTCACCGAAAACGTACTCCGTGTGGGCCGTGGCGGCTACAGGGAGCTGCGGAGGTCCCACAGCTCGGGGAAGAATCGCTTCCCGAGGGTCGTACGGAGATACGGGACCCCGCTTGAACCCCCGGTGCCGCGCTTGGCCCCGATCTCCCGTTCGACCATCAAGACGTGATGGCTCCGCCAGATGGCGAACGACTCGTCGTGGTCGAGCAGTCCCTCGGAGACCGCGAATAACCCGGCGAACGCCGGTTCCGTCGCCATCCGGACCAGGCTGTTTCGACGAGCTTCCGCGTCGTCGGCGGGCATTGGCAGTCCACTGGCCTCGAGCAGGGAATGGAAGCCGTCCCAGAGTGTGGGCTCCTCGAGGCGCCGTTCCAGTCGGGCCCGTTCTTCCGGCGAAGACGAGACGTCGTCGATGTATCGCGCGTCCTTCAGCCCCGACAGGAACTCGATCTCCCGGAACTGCACCGACTGGAACCCCGAGGCCGGTGCCAGGTGGGTCCGGAACGCCAGGAAGTCCTGGGGCGTCATCGTCTGGAGCACCTCGATGTGCTCGATCAGTACGCGTTCGATCGCGTGGACCCGCCTTAGCTCGTGACGTGCGCGTTCCGGGTCGTCGCCGATCATCCGGTCCCGGATCGACTCCAGCTCGAACAGCAGCTGCTTGAACCACAGCTCGTACGCCTGGTGCACCACGATGAACAGGTGCTCGTCGTGAACCGGCGGATCCGAACGGAGTTGCTGGAGCGACAGGAGCTCCGGGACCTTCAGGTACTCGCCGTATGTGAGGAGCCCTTCCTCGGTCGGCTCGGTGAGCCGACCCATCCGCCTGACCCGCCCGGGCTGCTCCGACGCCCCCACGATTTCGAATCCTAGGCCAGCCTCAGCCGGCGAGGACGCGTGACAGCTCCTCAAGGCTGTCCAGGTTGTGACCCGGGAGGAACACGTCGATCGACGGAAGCGCCGCGGCCATCCCTCGTGCGAGCGGCTCGTACCGGGGGCTCCCCTTCAGCGGGTTGACCCACACGATGCGGTGTACCAACCGGCGAAGCCTGGCCACCTGGTGGCGCAACAGCTCCGGGTCGCCCCGTTCCAGGCCGTCGGAGCAGATCACCGCGATCGATCCCCTGAGCGCAGTCCGCTGGCTCCATCGATCGAGCAGCTGCTTGATCGATGAGCCGATCCTCGTGCCGCCCTCCCAATCGGCGACGAGCCGGCCCAGGTCACGCAGGGCCCGGTCCGGGTCCTTGGTTCGGAGCGAACGGGTGATGCGGGTGAGCCTGGTCCCGAAGCAGAACACCTCCACCTTGCGTCCCGCCGCCATCGCCGCGAACGCGAACTGCATCAGGGCCCGGGAGTATGGAGCCATCGATCCCGACACGTCGAGGATCAGGACGAGCGGCCGGCTCCGGCTGCCACGGCCCCGCCAGGCCCTGTGGAACGGCTCCCCCTCGGTCCGAAGGGATCTCCGAAGCGTTCGCCTCATGTCGAACCGATCCCCCGACGGAGAAGGGCGAAGGCGCCGAGTCCTACGTACCGGGGCCGACACCGCGAGGCGCCGGATGAGGTGGGCGACGCGCCGACGTTCCTCCTCCGAGAGGTTGGCGAAAGACTTCTCCCGGAGCACCTCCGCCGCGCTGGCCACGATGCGAAGCGCGGCCTCGCCTTCAGGCTCCTCGGCCTCGCCGGCGGCTCGCCATCTCCCAGCGACCAGGCCTGCCACCGCCAGCAACTCACCCGCCGATTCGGCCTCGCGTGAGGGTGCCGGCGTCCTCGGCACCACCAGGGAGGAGACCGCGGAGAACCCATCCCCCACCCCGAAGTACTCGTCGAAGGCGAGGTCGAAGGCATCGAGATCCTCGGGCCTCGACACCAGCGAGGCCCTCGCCGCCCAGTACAGGTCCTCGCGACCCAGCGGCAGGAGCGCCGCTGCCGCTCGGCAGAATGTGACGATCCGGCCGGTGCCGACGGGCAGGCCGCGCCGCCGCAGATCGCGGCCGAATCCGATCAGTCGATCGAAGCCCTCGAGGCCCTCGGGCTCAGCCGTCGACGTCGCCGACCACCTCGGCGAGGCGAGACTCGGCCAGCTCCTGATCCTCGTGATCCTTCAGCACCGCACCCAGTGTCTCCCTTGCGGTGCCCTCGTCCAGGCGCTCGACGCCGAGGAACGACAACGCGTTGGCCCAGTCGATCGTCTCCGCCACGCCGGGACGCTTCGCCACGTCCAGGGACCGAAGGCGAGCCACGGCCCCGGCCACGTCGCGGGCAATGGCCTCGGACACGCCCGGTGCACGCGTTCGAACGATCTCGACCTCGCGTTCGAGCGAGGGGTGGTTGATCCAGTGGTACAGGCACCGGCGCTTCAGGGCGTCGTGCAGCTCGCGGGTCCGATTGGACGTGACGACGACGGCCGGCGGCTCCTCCGCAGCCACCCGACCGATCTCCGGGATGGTCACGGCGAACTCGGACAGGATCTCGAGCAGGAACGCCTCGAACTCGTCGTCGGCTCGATCGAGCTCGTCCACCAGCAGCACCGCCTTGGAGCCCGAGCGGATCGCGCCGAGCAGGGGCCGCTCGACCAGGTACTCCGGCCCGAACAGGTCCTCCACGTGGGTCTCCGCCGTCCCGTCCTGCATGGCCCGAACGGCGATCAGCTGGCGCGAGTAGTTCCACTCGTAGAGCGCCTGGGATGCGTCGATACCCTCGTAGCACTGGAGCCTGATGAGCTCGCGGGAAAGGAGCGTCGCGAGCGCCTTGGCCACCTCGGTCTTGCCCACGCCGGCCTCGCCCTCGAGCAGGAGCGGCTTGTCCAGCGACACGGCGAGGTAGATCGCCGTGGCCAGCCCGCGATCCGCGAGATAGCTCTCCGCGCGAAGCCCCGCTTGCAGCTCCTGGACCGAGTCGAACGGCAGTCTGCCCGTCACGATTCCAGGGTAGCGGCTCCCGCCGTGGTCGCGAAGGAGCCGCCAGCCGCTACGGGGGGGAGCCGGTAGCGGAGGCGTCGTCCGGCCTCGGTGAGACGGCCGGCGGGAACGGCACGCGGATCCCGCGCTCGGAAAGGCGGCGGGTGATGCGCTCTCGAAGGCGGCGCTCGGCGTCCCAACGCTTTGAAGGCCTGGTGTCCGCGACCACCCGCACCACCAGCGCATAGTCGGCCAGGCTCTCCACACCGAGGATGCTCGGTCCTTCCATGATCCATTCCTTCAGGACCGTGTCCTTGCGGATCTCATCGAACAGCTCCTCGAGGACCTCACGGACCCGTTCCACGTCCTCTCCGTAAGCCACCCGGACGTCGACGATGGCCCGGGCCCACCCCTTCGACTTGTTGGAGACGACCACGATGTTGCCGTTCGGAACGACGTGCAGCGTGCCGTCGAAGGCCCGAAGGGTGGTCACCCGGAGCGTGAGGTCCTCGACCTTGCCCGAGATCGGAGTGGCGGTGGTCAGGACCTCGATCACGTCCCCCACCCCGAACTGGTTCTCCAGAAGGATGAAGAACCCCGACAGGGTGTCCTTGACGACGCTTTGCGCTCCGAACCCGAGGGCGACCCCGGCGACGCCCGCGCTGGCCAGGAACGGCGCGAGGTTCACATCGAGCGTCCCCAGGATCAGCAGGAGCGCGATGGTCCAGATCACGACCACCAGGCCCGTGGACAGCGCGTGCGTGAGGGTGGTGGCCCGCTGAAGGTTCAGCTCCTGTGTCACGCTGGGCTTGCCCTCCAGCTTTCGGCGGAACCGCCGAACCAGGAGCCGGGTTACCACGGTCACCACGACTGCGGTGGCCATGATCGTGATGATCCGCACGCCGTTCTCGTCGAACCACTTCGGGAAGTCGAGCCGGCTCGCGGCGAACATCGGCATGCCCTCCATCCAGGCAGAGCGAGCGCCGGGCGTCAAAGGGCGCTCGGTCCTACCGAGACATGGCCTCCTCGAGGGCCCGGCGGACGAGCACCTTCGACAGCTCCCTCCGGTACTCGGCGCTTCCGAACGTGTCCGACGGCGGGCTGGTGCCCTCGTCGGCTCGCTGGGCCGCGGTCGCCGGATCGGCTCCCCCGGCCAGAGCTTGCTCCACGCCGGCGGCGCGGAGGGGCCGCTCCCCCATGTTCGTGAGCGCGACCGCGGGACCGGCCCCGTCGCCGGCCAGAGCGGCCACGCCGACCATGGCCCAGTCCTGGGCCCGGCGGTGGAACTTGAGGTAGCTCCATCCGCGCCCCGTGGTCTTCGGGATCCGGATCTCCGAGAGCACCTCGTTCGATGCCAGGTCGGGTTCGAAGAGGCCGCTGAAGAAGTCGGCTGCCGTGACGGTTCGCGACGTTCCCTTCGGGCCTCGGACGACCAGGTCGGCGTCGAGGGCCAGGAGGACGGATGGCATGTCGGAGGCCGGGTCCGCATGGGCGCACGAACCGCCGATCGTGCCGAGGTGACGGACCTGCGGGTCGCCGATGAGGCTCGCGGCGTAGGCCACGATCGGCGCCAGCTCCTGGAGCGCCTCGCTGTTGGCCACGTCGTGGTGCCGGGCCAGGGCGCCGATGGCCACCTGCGAGCCGTCCTCGCGGATGTACCCGAGATCGCCGATGCGCGAGATGTCGACCAGCATGGGCGGCCTGGCCAAGCGAAGCCGCATGAGCGGGAGGAGCGAGTGGCCGCCGGCGATGATCTTCGCCTCGTCGTTGCCCGACAGGAGCTCGATGGCGTGGTCCACCGAGTCGGCCCGGGCGTAGTCGAACGGCGCCGGGATCATGCCGCACCCCCTGTGGCCTGCCGGACGGCTCTCCATACGCGCTCCGGCGTAGCGGGCATCTCGATGTCCGTCACCCCGAGGTAGGACAAAGCGTCGACCACCGCGTTCACCACAGCGGCAGGCGCGGCGATCGTCCCGGCCTCCCCGATTCCCTTCACACCCATCGGGTTCGTGCTGGATGGAGTCACCGTCCGGTCCAGCTCGAACGCGGGAAGCTCGACGGCCGAGGGGACCAGGTAGTCCGTCATGCTGCTGGTCATGAGGTTCCCGTTCTCGTCGTAGACCCCTTCCTCGAACATGGCTTCCGCGATGCCCTGGGCGATCCCGCCGTGGATCTGACCTTCCACGATCATCGGGTTGATCACATTCCCGCAGTCGTCCACCGCCACGTACTTCTCGATCCTGACCTCACCGGTCTCGATATCGATCTCAACGACGCAAATGTGCGCCCCCGCGGGGAACGTGAAGTTGCCCGGGTCGTAGACGTGGGTGGCCTCCAAGCCGGGCTCGGTGTCCGGCGGCAGGCTGTGCGCCGTCCACGCGGCGAACGCGATCTCCGGGATCGTCCTGGCCTTGTCCGGCGCGCCCTTCACCGAGAACGCCGGGGCCTCGTACTCGAGGTCGTCTTCGGACACCTCGAGCTCGTGGGCCGCGATCCTCCGGGCCTTGTCGAGGATCTTCTGCGCCGCGTAATGGAGCGCGACGCCCCCCACCGCGAGCGAACGGCTCCCATAGGTGTCCATCCCCAGGGGGGAGACCGCGGTGTCCCCGTGGAGCACTTCGACGTCGTCGACCGCCACGCCGAGAGCGTCGGCCACGATCTGCGACCAGCTCGTGACATGGCCCTGGCCGTGCGGTGACGTCCCGGTGACCACCACCACCTTGCCGGTGGGCAGGCACCGGATCGTGGCGGAGTCCCACCCGCCGGCCGCGTATCGGAGGGCCGACAGGACCTGCGAGGGAGCGAGGCCGCACATCTCGATGTAGGTGGACAGCCCGATCCCGAGCTGCTTCACCTCGCCGGCATCGCGCCGAGCGCCCTGCTCCTTGCGGAGCTGCTCGTAACCGGCGATCTCCAGCGCCCGATCCAGCTGCCTCCCGTAGTCGCCGGAGTCGTATTTGAGCCCGGAGATGACGTCGGTGGGCTCCATGAAAGGCCTCATGAAGTTCATCCGCCGGATCTCGACGGGATCCTTCCCCACCCGCCGAGCCAGCGCGTCCATGGCCCGCTCGATCGCGTACGTGGCCTCGGGCCGGCCGGCCCCGCGATAGGCGTCGGTCGGGGTCTTGTTCGTGAACACCCCGGTGCAGACGAAGTCGTAGGCCTCCGGCGTGTACACACCCTGGTAGAGGAATGCCCCGAGCAGCGGGATACCCGGCGTCACGAGCTGCAGGTACGCGCCCATGTCGGCCACGAGATGGGCCCGAACGCCAAGGAGCTTGCCGTCCTCCGCGGCCGCGAGCTCGACGTCCTGGTAGACGTCCCTGCCCTGGATAGTGGAGAGGTAGTTCTCCGAACGCTCCTCGATCCACTTGACCGGCCGGCCGGTCCGCCGTGCTGCCGCGAGCAGCATCGCTTCCTCGGCGTAGACGTTCAGCTTCGAGCCGAACCCCCCGCCCACGTCCGGCGCGATCACTCGGAGCTTGGACTCCGACATGTTGGCCATGGTGAACGCCGTGAGCGCGACCTTCAGGATGTGCGGGATCTGGGTTGCCGAATACAGCGTGAACTCGCCCTGGGAGGGGATCGTCGTGGCCACCGCACCGCGAGGCTCGATCGCGTTGGGGATGAGCCGTGGATGGTAATACCGCTCCTTGACCACGACCGGGGCCGAGGAGAAGACCTTGTCCACGTCGCCGGCCGACAGGGCCCACGTGTAGCTCTTGTTCGTCCCGAGGTCGGCGTGGACGAGTGGCGCACCCTCCTTGAGCGCCTCCTCCGCATCGGTCACCACCGGCTGCTGCTCGTAGTCGGCCACAACGGCCTCGGCCGCGTCCTTGGCCTGGGCCCGGGTCTCCGCCACGACCACGGCAACCGCCTCGCCCTGGTGATGGACCTCCTCCTGGGCCACCGGCCAGTGCGTGGGCATCTTGATGTCCTCGGTGACCGGCCACGCGCACGGCAAGCTGCCCTGCCATTCGTCCGCCAGGTCCAAGCCCGACCATGCCGCGATCACGCCTGGCATGGCCTTCGCTGCCGAGGTGTCGACCGACGTGATCTTGGCATGGGCGAACGGGCTGCGGGCCACGGACAGCCACAGCATGCCGGGGAACGTGAGGTCGTCGATGAAGTCGGCCTGCCCGGTCAGGAGCTCCGGATCCTCCTTCCGCAGGACCCCACCGCCTACGTACTTCTGCGCCGTCGCCATCTCGGACCCCCTACGCCTTCGTGCCGCTCAGCTGTCCCGCGGCGTCCAGGATCGACTTCACGATGTTCTGGTAGCCGGTGCACCTGCACAGATTGCCCTCCAGCGACTCCCGGACCTCCTCCTCGGTCGGGCTCGGGTTCTCCTTCAGATAGCTCACCGCGGCCATGATCATCCCCGGCGTGCAGTAACCGCACTGCAGGCCGTGATTGCGGTGGAAGGACTCCTGGAGTGGGTGGAGCTCTCCGTTCGACGCGAGACCCTCGATCGTCGTCACCTCTCGCCCGTCGGCCTGAACGGCGAGCAGCGTGCACGACTTGATCGACTCGCCGTCGAGCAGCACGGTGCACGCCCCACAGGAGGAGGTGTCGCATCCCACATTGGTGCCGGTGAGCCCGAGGGACTCCCGGAGGAAATACACGAGGAGCGTGCGGGGCTCGACGTCGGCCTCCCGCATGGCCCCGTTGACGGTGACCTCGACCCGCGCCACGGGCTTCCCCCTTTCGCCAACCCCTTGATGGTTCGGATAGTAGCCCGGTCAGCGAGCAAGCGGGAAATCGATCAAGGGGACGGCCAGGCGGCCGGCGCGGCGGCGCCGGCCGCCTGGCCACTGCAGTCGGTGCCGCGACCGTAGACCGTCGGCCGGTCCGGCCGGACCCGGAGCCAGAAGCAAGCCCCGGTCTCGGCCCGGGCCGCCGCAGCCCACATCGAGTCCCTGGCCAGGACGCTGATGACCTCGGC
>DASSSA010000019.1:0-9796 GCA_035701505.1 Actinomycetota bacterium | reverse complement strand
AGTCGCAGCGCCCCCAACGCCGCCAGAGCGCGAGCGATCTGCCACGCCACGAGGCCGCGCCTGGTCATCGGGTGGTAGATGCGCAGGGCAGCACGAGAGATCCGACGGGGGCCTCGGGGGATCACCCATCGGGGATCAGTTCTCGAGGGCAAGCCTATCCAACCAGCTCCCGACAAACGAGCCGCCCTCGCGTCCAAGAAACGTTCGATCTCCTTCCTTGCTCTGCTGACCACCTGGTCGGGTGGCGAGCCCACGTCGAGGAAGACGCAGCGATCGGTGGGCAACAGGCTCCTCCAAGCCCGCATCTGCCTCTCGAGCTCGCCCTCGGCCAGCTCCTCCTTCCGACGACGAATCACCCGCGGGTCGGCCTCCAGAACGAGGATGAGATCGGGCTGGGGTAGGAGCCTCCCCAGCCGGCGGGCCAGCCGCGGCATCGGCCTGAGCCGATACCGGAGAGGATCCACCAGGAGGTCCCACCAGTTGCGCTGGAGGATCACCCAGCCGCCGGCATTGACGAAGGGGCGCGTTCGGATCACGAAACCCAGGAGGAAGTCGAGATACAGATAGAGGAGCTTTCCCGCCGACACGAGGCGCCCATAGGGAGGGTGACGATGCGGTTCGGAAGTTGGTCCTTGTGGTTTCCGCGCTGGAAGGACTCCCACCCCGCGCCGATGATGAGCGCGCAGGAGCGGGCGGTCGACCAGAACCGTTTCCTCCAAGGCTCGCGACAGGGTGGTCTTGCCGACTCCGTCAGGACCGGCGAGGAGCAGCACGCCCCCACGCCTCGAACGTTCGTCGTCAGCAGCGAGACTCGACGGTTCCATGCGCTCCGCGACGCCTCGACGGACCATCGGCTCAGGCTCCCAACCGATGAGAATCGACCAGCTGCCGCCCCGCGCTCGCAGCCGCGCTACCCCCGCTTCGCTTCAGAGACCGCTTGAGCCCTGGGCAGCTGCCGGTCGGCCGGCTCCCGATCCGTCGGGTCAGGATGGTGGGATGTCGCAGAGCGTTCCGAGCCGCCCACGCCTCGAGCACGAGCATGGAGCTCCTTGACCAGCTGCCAACGGCCACAGCGCCGGCCACATCGCGTGCGGCCCAGGCCGCCCACCCGAAAAGGGAAGCAGCGGCTGCCGCCCCCTCGCGGTCTGCCGCCACAAGTCGGGAGATGTCCTCCCTGGCCACCCGCTCCCACTTCGGGGTTCCCCACCGCGAGACCCCGTTGAGCAGGAGCTTGAGCAACCCCTCGGCTCCCGGACGGAGCCGGCGGAAACCGAGATCATCCCACTCCACCAATGAGTCGAGGTCGGGTGCCTCAAAGAGAACCGAGCCCCGGAACGTGCCTCGGGACTTCACATCGAGCTCGAAGGCGGGAGGATCATTGCCCTCGGCGCGGAGGAAGAGCGAGTTCGGGACGTGGTCACAGAGGGCGGGGGTGAACCCCTGGCAGTCCGCCCACCGGGCGAACACGTCGACGATCACCGGCCAGTCAGAGAGTGCCGCCACGACGTCCAGGTCTCCCTGACCACGCAGAGTTCGAGATGCGTTCTTCCACACGACCAGGCTCGGAGCGGCCCGCGTCAGCGCCCGGATCAGTGGAAACCAGCGGCTAGCCTCTCCCGACCCTTCTCCGTTCGTGCGGGGTGATGCTCTACTCGCGCCGGCGCGCGGCACCGTCGAGACCGGGTCGAGCGACTCGCCCGGAGGAAGCCACGACAACTCCTGCGCCGCCGCCCTGAACACTTCCTCGGCCGGTCGGGACGCATCGATATACGTGCGGTGTTGGCGCGCGCTCAGGACGCTTCTCCACGCCCGCGCCTGCCGAACGATCTCGGACTCCGTCAGCTGCGCTTTGCGGGATCGGATCACGCCGGGCGCCGCCTCCAGGATCAGGATCACGTCTGCACGAGGAGCCAAACGGCTCAGTGCCCGGGTCAGCACGGGCGCAGGACGGAGGCGGTACCTCGTTGGATCCACCAGCGTGTCCCACCATCCCCGTTCGATCACGACCCAGCCGCCACGGGCGATGACGGGCCGAACCCGTGAGAACCACGTCAGAAGGAAGTCCGCGAACAGATACACGGTCTTGGCGATCGAGACGGGTGCGGCATACGGGGGGTGACGGTGAGGGCTGGTCGTCGGGCCCCGGACGCGGCGGCGCGGCAACAGACGCGCGGGTGTTGCCCCACGCCGGTTGGCGAGGAGCAGTGTTCGCGTATCCTCGGGTGCCCCGCGGACGACAGCCTCTGCGAGGGTCGACTTGCCGGCTCCGTCGGGACCGACAACCACGACGACACCGCCGCGCTCACGACCCGCGAGAGAACGATCGATCGCCTTCATGGCGAAACCTGCAGGCCGACGTCGCGGACCACATGGGTCTTGCGGACATTCGCAAGCCACCCCTCGACGTCTGCGGGAAGCTGTCGGTCTTCGTAGAAGACGGCTCGGAGCACAGGGCAGCGCTTCTTGCTCAACAATCGGAACTTCGCCCGTCTCAGAAGCGTGAGGGGATCTCCCACGGCCTTGAGCAAGGCCCAAGCTTCCAAGAGCAACAGGGACCCACGATCCCACCCTCCCCGTGAAACGGCCGCGGCGATCCGTCTCACCAACGAAACGGGAAGCCCAAAACGTTTGGCGGCGAGGTCAACACCCTCCCGATCCTCCGATAGCAACTCGGCGACGCGCCGTCGTCTGAGCCCGTCGGGGTTGGGGCGTCCGCCCCACCGGACCCCGTTGCCAAGCAGCAGGATCAGCCCCTGAGCACCCGGACGCAGGACTCGAAACCCCCGCGGATCCTTCCGCGACAGCGGAACCAGACCCTCTGCGGTGAAGAGGGTTCCCCCCCGGAAGTACTTTCGCCCCAAGACGTCCAGCTCTACCAAGTCGTGCTGCTCGCGGACGGCCACCAGGAGCATGGTTCGAGGAGGATGTCGACATTCGATGACCGGCCCGAAATCGTTGTCGGATGCCCATACCTGGAACGTCCGGCTGATCTCCGGCCAGTCCGAGGACGAGGCGGCGGAGTCGACGTCCCCAGAACCAGCGAACGCCGCCTCTGCGTTCTTCCAGATCACCCATCCGGGGACGAACTCCGTGAGCTGCCGCACCAAAGGGAGCCAGGGGGCGGGGCGCAGCTCCTGCGGTGGAGACCTCATAGAAGCGCCTCCACCTGCTGGAGCCAGGACCGGGCTACGGCTTCCCAGGGCAACTCGTCACCGACGACTTTGGCGCCCATCCGTCCCACCTCGTCGGCGCGATCCGATCCCAGCCTTTGAAGCGCCCCCGCCAACGAGTCGACTGTCGCGTCGACCAGGAATGCTCCACCTCGAGACGCCAGGTACACGCCGAGCGGATACGGCGTGGCGACGCTGGGGATCCCCATCGCGGCGGCCTCCAGCAGCGCGTTCGGGCAGGCATCCCATCGCGATGGGTACACGAAGCCCGTGGACATCGCCAGAAGATCGGTCTTTCTCTCACCGTATATGGGGTCGCCGATCGTCACCCACCGACCCAGCCCGAGCTCCTCCACCATCGAGACGATCTGCTGTTTCCGTCCCCGCCAGTCGGGACCCTGGATCCGCAGGCGCGGCCGTTGAGCCGGAGGCAGCTCGTGGAGACCACGAACCAGAAGATCCAAGCCCTTGTGTTCCGGGTCGAACCTCCCCAGCCACAGGATGTAGCCGCCGGTGCCCCCGTCCCAGCTTCGCGCTGGCTGAGGCGCTCCGTTGGGCGCGACGACGACCGGCCCGCGATAGCCGATGGCAGTCAGGTGCGCTCGTTCCGGCTCGAAGAAGACGTGGACGGCTCGGGCGCCGTCCACGAGCTTCCGCTCGGCGGCGAGCCACCACGTCTGCTTCGCTCGTCGTCTTCGTACGACGATGTGCGGGTCGTAGGCACCTCGCGGCTCGAGGAGATACGGCACCTTCAGCTTCCGGGCCACCGCGGCCGCGCGGACGTTGTGAAGCGACCAGGCCGAGTGCAGCACGAGCAGATCCGCGCCGCGGAGAGCATCTTCCAGCCGAAGGGGGATCCGCGTTCGTCCCGGGCCCCCATGACGGACCGGGATCCAGCGAACGCCGTTGCTCTCCGGAGGCTCCGATCCCTTCTCGAAAGCGACGCTCACGTCCGCGCCCAGAGAGGCAACGCTCTCCGACCATCGACGAATGGCGCCCGTCATGCCCCCATCCCCCACAGCGGCCCGAGGGTGGTACCGAACGATCCTCATGCGCTCGTCCCCCACGCCGTCCGAGCCCACGCGATGGTCTTCTCCAGACCCTCACGAAGCGTGATGGTCGGCTCCCAACCGAGCTCCTTCCGGGCGAGCGAGATGTCGGGGCACCGGACTTCGGGATCGTCCTCGGGGCGGGGCGTGAAGACGATCTCCGACCGGCTCCCCAGAAAGGAGAGCACCAGTTGCGCAAGCTCGAGGATCTTTACTTCCTCTGGGTTTCCGAGGTTCACCGGTCCGACGAAATCCGAATTCACCAGGCGCCATATCCCCTCGACGAGGTCGTCTACATAGCAGAGCGACCGGGTCTGCCGTCCTTCGCCATGAACGGTGATGGGCTCGTCACGCAGCCCTTGAGCGATGAAGCTGGGGACGGCCCGGCCATCGTTCCTTCGCATCCTCGGGCCGAACGTGTTGAAGATCCGGGCGATCCTGATCGGGAGGTTGTGGGCGCGATGATAGGCCATCGCCATCGCCTCCGCGTAGCGTTTGGCCTCGTCATAGACGCCTCTGGGCCCGATGGGGTTCACGTTTCCCCAATAGCTCTCGGGCTGCGGATGGACCAGAGGATCGCCATACACCTCCGAGGTCGACGCCAGCAGGAACCCGGCCGCCTTGGCTTTCGCAAGGCCAAGCGTTCGGAGCGCCCCCAACGCCCCCACCTTCAGGGTGTGGATCGGATGATCGAGGTAGTCCCGAGGTGATGCGGGAGAAGCGAAGTGCAGGACCCAATCCACGTGTCCATCGACGAACAGATGGTTGGTCACGTCGTATTGCTCGAGGCGAAATCGATCGGACCGAAGAGCTCCGGTAAGATTGCCGGGATCGCCGGTCAGAAAGGAGTCGAAGCAGACGACGTCCCATCCTTCGGCCAGCAGTCTTTCGCACAGATGGGAACCAACGAACCCACCTCCTCCCGTTACGACCGCGCGGCTCATCTGGCCGGAACCGCCTGTTGGCCGATCTCGGCCGTGAACCATTCGACCGTCCGCCTCAGTCCTTCACGAAGTCCGACGCGCGGACGAAACCCCAGCAACTCCGTGGCGAGCGAGATGTCCGCTTCGGTCATCCGGACGTCGCCGGGACGCGGCGACCCATGGATCGGTTCGGGCCGCGTGGACGTCAGCTCTCCAACCAATGCCAACAGGGTATTGATCGAGGTCGGCGCGGCTCCTCCACCCACATTGATCGCCCGTCCCCACGCCGGACGAGATGCGCGTGCCGCCAGGATATTGGCCTCCACCGCATCATCGATGAAGGTGAAGTCTCGGGCTTGTTCTCCGTCCCCGTGTACGATCGGCGTTCGTCCCGTTAGGCAGGCAACGATGAACTTCGGGACGACCACCGCATACTCACTGCTCGAATCTTGACCAGGACCGTAGACGTTGAAGTATCGCAGCGAGACCGTGGGAACCCCGAATGCTCGGGCCCACGTCCCACAGTAGGCCTCCCCCGCCACCTTGCTCGCGGCGTACGGGGACTGCGGTCGTGGCGTCAGCGTTTCGATCAGAGGCAATTCGCTTTGATCTCCGTAGACCGATGAAGACGACGCGAAGACGACTCTCGCTCCCCAGCGGTGCGCAGCCAACAGCACGTTCAGCGTTCCCCGAACATTGACGTCGGTGACGTCTCCGGGCACCTCCATCGAACGGGGAACGGAACGGATAGCCCCCTGATGGAAGATGACGTCGCATCCGCGGACGACCGTCCCCACGAGCTCCTCGTTGCGGAGGTCACCCTCGACCAGCTCGACCTCAGGAGCCGAAGAGAGATTCTCCGGGATCCCCGCCGACAAGTCGTCCAGGCCCACGACATCGTTCCCATCGGCGACAAGCCGGATCGACAGTCGGGATCCGATGAAGCCCGCGGCCCCGGTGACGAGGCACCGCATCAGGTGGACCTGCCCTGGGGCACGATCTGCTCGACCTCTGCTTCGGCCGAAGCAATCTCGAATTGATAGTCCTGGATCACCGGGCGTCCCGTTGAGTAGTAGGTAAATCCAGCCGCCCGCATCTCTTTCGGGTCGAGCAGATTCCTGCCATCCACGAAGACCGGATAGGCCATGATGTTTCGGAGCCTCCACAGATCGATCGCCCGGAACTCCGGCCAGTCTGTACACAGCACCACGCATTCAGCCCCTTCGGCCGCCGCATACAGGTCGTGTGCCTGCTCCAAGCCGGGAACCTCGGACGTGGCATCGGGAACTTGCGGGTCGTAGCCAACGACGTGGCATTTCTTCTGGATCAGGCGGCGGGCGAGTGCAAGGGCGGGCGAGAATCGCGTATCGTTCGTGCCAGGCTTGAACGCCAGTCCAAGCAGGGCGACACGCTTGTCCTCCAGGTTCCACAGCGCATCCTCGACCTTTCGGACCACCGCCTCCACGGCTTCGTCATTGATCCTTGCGACTTCCTCGAGGAGCGGAAAGTCGTAACCGAGACCGGCCGCGAGGCGGTGGAACGCCTGAAGGTCCTTGGGGAAACAGTAGCCTCCATACCCCAGCCCGGCTGCCAGGAACTTGTGACCGATTCGCGCGTCGGCGCCCATGACGCGCGTGACTGCCGTCACATCCGCACCGGCACGCTCGCAGATACGGGCCAGGGCATTGGCGAAGGAGATCTTCAACGCCAAGAAGGCATTGCACGCGTGCTTTGAGAGCTCCGCCGTCTCGATATCGGTCTCGATGAGCTGAGAGCCCTCCGAGAGGAGGGGCGCGTACAGCTGTCGCATCTTCTCGAACGCGACGAGGCTATCGGCCCCCACGAGGATCCGGTCCGGGTGGAGGGAGTCCTCGACGGCCTGACCCTCCCTGAGGAACTCGGGATTCGAAACGACCTGGAATCGGATGTCCGGGCGCACCCGGGCGAGGGCTCGTCTGACCCGGTGTGCCGTACCCGCCGGAACGGTGGACTTCTCTACCACCACGACGGGTCCGGTGGCGAACCGAGCAACCGCTCGGGCCGCTGTCTCCACCGCGAGGAGGTTCGCGCTCCCGTCTTCGCGTGCAGGGGTGCCCACGCAGATGAAGACGATGTCTTTTCCCGGCAGCGCCGTCTCAGCATCGACTGAGAACGTGAGTCTTCCTTGGGAGATTCCCTCGCGGAGGAGCTGCTCCAACCCCGGCTCGAAGAACGGGACAGAGCCGGTCTGAAGAAGCTCGATCTTCTGAGCGTCCTCGTCGAGTCCGGTGACGGCATGTCCCAACGCGGCAAGCGTCACACACGTTGGCAGCCCGACGTGTCCCGTCCCGATCACTGCAACATCCATCCCCTCCGTGGTCGGGCGTCCACCATTGAGGGGAAGCAGCCTCTTTACCGTGCCGTTGCCGTCCATTCGCTTACCCCCACATCAACTCACGCTGTGGAACCCGGACATTTGATGGATCGGGTCTCCAAAGACGGAGACCCTGAAACATGAGCAGCATCACGTAGAGGGGATTCAGGACCAGATACCGTCTCCACAACCGGCGGGGTTCCTGCAGCAACCGATGAAGCCACTGCAGGCCCATCCGCTGAACGAGGAGAGGCGGCTCAGGCCGGATCCCTGCGAGATAGTCGAAGGCAGCGCCCACCGCGATCACCGGCATCCCCAGAGCGTCTCGGTACTCGTGCGCGAAAATCTCTTGCCGCGGACACCCGAGACCTACGAACGTGATCCGGGCCCCGGACGAGCGGATGCGCTCGACGATCTCGCGCTTCTCCTCCGGTGTCGTCCGCCGGAACTTGGAGGCCTCGATCCCAGCGATGACCAGTCCAGGGAAGCGACGGCGGCAGGCTGCGACGAGCCGATCAAGGATCTCTGGAGTCGTGCCGTAAAAGTACACGGAGAAGCCCCTTTGAGCCGCTTCCCCGCACACCATCTCCGCGATGTGAGGTCCGTAGACGCGATCTTGAAGCTGCGTGCCATACAGACGGTTGAGTGCCCAACGAATTGGTTGCCCATCGGGTGTGACGATGTCCAACGCGTTCAACCGGTATCGATGCTCGACGTCCGTGACCCCCGTCATGACGCCGTGCACCGCCAGAGCGCTCACGGCAAGGGATCGCCCTTCTCCTGCCGCCGACATCACTGCATTCACCACATACTCGTAATCCACGGCATCCACGAGGACGCCCAGGACATTGCGCTTGCCCAGGGACTTCACCGGGACCACCGTTCGAGGTTCAGTTCGTGGATCTCCTTGAGGATGTGTTCCACGTCATACTCCAGCTGCCACTCCGGATAGTGCGACTGGAATAGCCCGTTGTCGCCGATCCACCAGATGTGGTCCCCGATACGGTTTTGCTCCACGTAGGACCGGGTCATCTCGCGTCCCACGATGCTCTGGCTCATCTCGATCGCTTCAAGCACCGAGCAATTGCTGAAACGACTACCCCCGATGTTGTAGACCTCGGCGACTCGGGGTCGGGCAAAGAAGGCGTGAAAGGCCCGGATCAGATCCTGGCTATGGATCGCGTCCCGTACCTGCTTCCCTCGGTAGCCGAATATCGTGTACGGCTGACCCGTGACGGCGCAGCGCATCACGTAGCCAAGAAATCCATGGAGCCGAGTCGCCGAGTGACGCGGCCCCGTCAGCGTGCCTCCGCGAAAACAAGCCGTAGGGAGACCGAAGTACCGTCCGTACTCCTGGACCAACACGTCAGCAGCGACCTTGGAGGCGCCGAAAAGGCTGTGGAGGCAGTGGTCGATCGGCATGTCCTCGCGGATGCCGGCGTGGTACGTGTGCTCCGGCTGGATCTCGAATCGTGTGTCGAGCTCAACCAGAGGAAGCAGGTTTGGCCGGTCCCCGTACACCTTGTTCGTAGAGGTAAAGATGAATACCGCCTCCGGCGAGTACTGGCGGGTCGCCTCCAGGACATTGAGGGTGCCGGTTGCGTTCACGTCGAAATCCGTGACCGGATCGCGTGCGGCCCAGTCGTGAGACGGCTGCGCTGCCGTGTGGATCACGAGACGAAGAGACTCCCCGAGACGGCGGAAGAGAGCCATGATGCTGTCGCGATCCCGGATGTCCAGGGCGTGGTGCTCGTATCGACCTCCGAGCGTCCGTTTGAGCTCCTTCACGCTCCACTGGGTGGAGGCCTCGGCTCCGAAGAAGCGCGACCGCATATCGTTGTCGATGCCAACGACGTCCATCCCCAGCGAGGCGAAATACGCAACCGATTCGGAACCTATGAGCCCACCCGAACCGGTAACCAATGCGACGGTCATCGCAACACGTCCGGACTTGGCCTCCAAGAGGCTGACCAAACATCGGAGAGAGTGAAGGCCGACATCGGAGGAATCAGTAGGCCCCGCGACGCGTGAGGACGGCCCTCGGAGTCTTCAGCAGGATGCGCAGATCGAGGGCGAATGACCAGTTCTCGACGTAGAACCTATCCAGGGCGAGCGCTTGGTCCGGGGTGACGTTGTTCCTTCCATTCACCTGCCACCATCCTGTGATACCTGATCGCACCTCATGCCGGGCCGTTAGCAATTCCCGGTTGGCTTCAACCTGCTCAACGGGAAGAGGGCGAGGTCCCACGAGGCTCATATCTCCGCGGAGGACGTTCAGCAGCTGGGGCAGTTCGTCCAGGC
>DASSSA010000018.1:0-40149 GCA_035701505.1 Actinomycetota bacterium | reverse complement strand
CTGCACGTGGACGTCCGTTCCCCGCAGGAGAGCACGCTGACGGCCGCGGAGGCCGAGGTGAGTCGGATCGCGGAAGCCACCACCGTCCCGAACATCCTGGTGGACGTGGACGATGGCGGGTGGCACCGGCCGATGGAGAAGAGCGGGGCTGGAGCCCGGCTCGCAGCGCTGGCCATCGACGTGGCCAAGGACCTGGGGTTCGAGCTGCATGACGCGGCGACCGGCGGGGCGTCGGACGCCAACACCACGTCGGCGGCGGGCGTCCCGACGCTGGACGGCCTCGGGCCGGTGGGCGGTGACGACCACGGGCCACGGGAGTGGATCGACCTGACGAGCGTGGTCCCTCGTATCGCGCTGCTCGCCGGGATAGTCTCCAGGCTCGGCACGCGTGCCTAGGAGGCTCGGCCGATGGACATCTCCACGGTCCGGTTCGAGAAGCCGGAGGAACTGAACTTCATCCTCGGGCAGTCGCACTTCATCAAGACGGTGGAGGATCTCCACGAGGCGCTGGTGCAGTCCTCGCCCTCGCTCAAGTTCGGCATCGCGTTCTGCGAGTCGAGCGGACCCAGGCTGGTGCGGTGGAGCGGCAACGATCAGGAGCTGATCGATCTCGCCGTCAAGAATGCGCACGCCATCGGGGCCGGTCACACGTTCGTGGTGCTGCTGAAGGACGGGTTTCCCATCAACGTGCTGAACGCCATCAAGTCGCTCCCGGAGGTTTGCACCGTTTACTGCGCAACGGCGAACCCGGTTGAGGTCGTGGTGGGACAGACCGAGCAGGGGCGCGGGATCCTCGGCGTGATCGACGGCGGCTCGCCGCTCGGCGTGGAGAACGAGGACGACATCGGCGAGCGGAAGGCCATGCTGCGCAGGTTCGGGTACAAGTTGTGACGTAAGCCGGGATCAGGCCGGAGCGGTAGCCGGCTTCGACGCTCCGATGGCCAGGCCGGTCTCGGGGTCGAAGAAGTGGAACCGGCGCGGGTCGACGGACAGGCGCACGCGCGACCCCGGGCGCGCGTGCGAGCGTGCATCGACCCGCGCGCAGAACACCGCGCGGTTCTCCTCCAGCAAGAAGGCTGCCTCCTCCACGGGCTCGTCGGCAGCCTCCATCACCTCTTCCACCCCGACCGGTGGCGCGTCCACGGTGAACAGCACGTTCACTTCCGAGCCCAGCTCCTCGGTCACGTCGGCGGTCACCTCGATGGTCGGCAAGTCCGGGTTGGACCACACCTCAGCGTCCTCCAGATCGGATGGGCGGATGCCGAGGATCAGTGTCCTCCCGCGATGGTCGCCGAGGTCGCGTCCATCGGGCATCGGGACCTCGAACCCTGCGAACGTCACCTTGCCGTCCGACACCTTCGCCTCGGCCAGGTTCATCGGTGGCGAGCCGATGAACGCCGCAACGAACAGGTTCGACGGGTTGCCATACAGGTTCTGCGGGGTGTCCACCTGCTGGAGCACGCCGTCGCGCATGACGGCCACCCGCTCGCCCAGCGTCATGGCCTCGACCTGGTCGTGAGTCACGTACACCGTCGTCGTCTTCAGTGTGTCGTGCAGCTTCGCCAGCTGCGCCCGCATCTGCACCCGGAGCTTGGCGTCCAGGTTCGACAGCGGCTCGTCCATGAGGAACGCCTTGGGCTCGCGAACCATGGCTCGGCCCATGGCCACCCGCTGACGCTGCCCCCCGGAAAGCGCCACGGGCTTTCGCCCGAGCAGCGGCTCGAGCCCGAGGATCTTGGCCGCCTCGGTCACCCGGCGTTTGATCTCGGCCTTCGGGGTCTTTCTGAGCTTGAGCCCGAAGCCCAGGTTCTGCTCCACCGACATGTGCGGGTACAGCGCGTAGTTCTGGAAGACCATGGCGACGTCGCGCTGCTTCGGCGGGAGGTCCGTCACCTGCCGGCCATCGATGTAGACCTCACCCGCGGTGACCTCTTCCAGCCCGGCCAGGATGCGGAGGATCGTCGACTTTCCGCAGCCGGACGGACCCACCAGGACCATGAACTCGCCGTCGCCGATCTCGAGCGACAGGTCGTCCACCGCGACGACATCGGATGCGAAGACCTTCGAGACCTCCTCCAGCACGATTCCGGCCACGACTCAATCCCCCCTCATGGCAACGCTCAGCGTTCGCCCCAGGCGCTCGTGGGTCAAGCCGGCACGGAGCCGGGCCTTTGACGCATCCGGTGCGCCCACCCGGTCCAGCCCCATAAGGGCGGCTCCGGCCACGGGCGGGGCGGAGAGCACCGTGACGCGAACGTCCGGGGCGATCCGGCGCAATCCTTCCTCGATCCGATCGAAGAACGGGCCGAATTCGTTGAGGAAGATCCCGCCCCCGAGGACCACCGGAACGTCGAGCTTGGTCATCCGGAGCTTCCGGATGGCCGTGCCGGCCATGGCCACGATCTCGTCGGCCTGCCGGTCGAGGATGCTGCGGGCCACCGCATCGTCGGCGCCCGCCGCCCGGAACACGATCGGAGGCAGCTCGGCCAGCCGGTCCATTTCCATGCGACCGAGGTGGATCGCCTCCATGACGTGCCGGGGCCGTTTGAGGGCGAAGTGAGACGGAACGAGTCCGGCGAGCTCGGTCTCATCCCCCCGGCCATCCTCGGCCCGGACCGCGTGCCAGAGCGCCATGCGACCGATGTCCATCCCCCCGCCCCAGTCACCGGAGATGTCGCCGATCGCGGCGAACCGGAACGTTCGGCCGTCGGGGGCCACGGCCGAGCAGTTGGTCCCGTAGCCGCAGACCACGCCCACACCCCATGTTCGGTCGGTGCCCGCACGGAGGATGGCGAACGTGTCGTTGCGGAGCACGTCGTCCTCGGTCCAGCGATGCTTGGAGACCCACCGCAGGATGCGTCGGTCGTCGGCTGGCAGGTCCGCCCCAGCCAGGCAGTAGATGCCCAGCCGGGCGATCGGCCTGCCGTCCCGATCCACGCCGGCCTCCCCGCACACTGCGTCGACGGCGGCGGCCACACCTTTCAAGTAGGAGTCGCTGTGGGGCCCGTCGTGGCCGGTGCTCCGGATCCGAACCGCGCCGACCGACGTCCCATCATCGGCGACCAGTGCCGCGTCAACCTTCGAGCCTCCACCGTCGACGGCGATCACGGCCGGAAGGTTCACGGTAGGGACTCCAGCTCGTCCACGGTGGCGAACCGGGCGCCGTCCTCCGCGAGCCGCTTCAGGATCCGAGGAAGGGCCTCGCCGGTGGACGCGGGCCACGTGTGCAGAAGCACCACCGCGCCGTCGCCGTGCCCGACGATACCCTCGAGCGTGATCCGCTCGATGTCGTCGGGCGTTCGGGCGGCGTCCCAGTCGAGCCCCTCGACCTGCCAGTGGACGTTCCGGTACCCGATCCCCTCGATGGTGGCGAGCGCGCGAGGATCGTCTCGGCCGTCCCCGAACGGAAACCGGAACCAGGGCCGAGGGTCGATTCCGGTGAGGTCGCGGATAGTCTGCTCGCACTGTCGGACGTCGGTTCGGATGCCGTCGTCGGTGAGCAACGTCATGCGCGCGTGATACTTCGAGTGATTCCCGATCAGGTGGCCGTCGGTCGCGATCCGCTCCACGATCCGTGGATCCGACCGTGCCCATCGGCCCTGGAGGAAGAACGTGGCCCTTGCTCCCGCCTCGCCCAGGGCGTCGAGGATGCGCTCGGCGTTCCCCGGTGGGCAGTGGGGGCGATCGGGGTGCTCGGCGTCGAAGGTGAGCGCGACGCCGACCCCGTCACTCACGGGTCGTCACCTTCGATGCCCGCGTGTACACGCCGGGTGCCCGGCCGCCGACGGCCGCGAGCTTCCACGCGAGGAGCTGCACCGGGACGATGGCCACGGCGGACATCAGCGCGCGGTCCTGATAGCCGGTGGCCACGGCGTGGGCGCCCTTCGGCGATTCGCCATCGGGGGTGATGACCAGGACGGCGGCCCCCGTGTCCACCAGGTCGGCGGCCAGGCCCAGGTCCAGGCGCCGGGTCTCCGGCTCGGTGGCCAGGACCACCGCGGCCATCTGCGGGCCTGCCAGCTCCATGGGTCCGTGCCGGAACGCGCCGGACTCGAAGGACTCGGCCATGACCCCGCACTCCTTCAGGGTGAGCGCGCCCATCTCGGCCGCGGCCCGTGCCGGGCCCCGGCCGAGCACCACCGTCACGCCCTTGCCTCCCAGGAATCCCGCCAGCTCGGCAGAACTCGCCTCCGGATCATCGAGCAGCCGCTCCACGGCTTGGGCCGCGCCCTCGGCCGCCGTCTGCGTACGGTCGATAGCGGTGTCCACGCCATCGCCCGCCACCAGCCGAGCGATCCCTGAGAGCTGGGCCATTGCCGCGGCGAATGTCATCGTGGACGGCCCCGTCTCCTTCCCGACCCGGGTGTCGAGCGTGATCTCTGCCCGTTTGGCAAGGTCGTTGTCCAGGCCGTTCGTGATCGACACCACCGTTGGCCGGGCTCGCTGCTTCGTCAGCTCTCCCACGAGCTTGACGATCTCGGCGCTCTCGCCGGACTGGCTCAGGATGATGAGCAAGGTCTCGGGCCCGAGGATGGGCCGCCGGAAGTGCAGGAGCTCGGCGGTGTCGACCAGGAGCGAGGGAACGCCCCGCCCCGCCAGGTCGTTCACCGCCGGATAGCAGACGTCGTAGGAGCTTCCCATCCCGGTGAACACCACCGTCCGCGCCGTGATGCCCGATTCCCGGATCTCCTCGAGGGCCGACCGCTGCTCCAGCAGGGCCGTGGCGGCGCGGCGAAGGGCCTCGGGCTGACGGGCGATTTCCCCGAGGAATGGGTCAGGAAAGTTTCCTAACGATTTCACCTGACGGAGTGTACGATGCGGCGCGATGGGTGTGAAGGTCGCCGTGGTTGGTGGAGGGAGCACCTACACGCCCGAGCTGGTCGAGGGGTTCGTCACTCGCGCGGACCGGTTCCCCCTCGACGATCTCGTCCTGTTCGACGTCGATCCCGAACGCCTGGAGGTCGTCGGGGGACTGGCGGAACGGATGCTGGCGAAGGCGGGTTACGACGGGGCTCTCACGCTCACCGGGGATCGCGATCGCGCGCTGGAAGGCGCCGACTTCGTCGTGGTCCAGCTTCGGGTGGGGGGTCAGGCCGCGCGATATCTGGATGAGTCCATCCCGCCGAGGTTCGGCTGCGTCGGCCAGGAGACCACCGGGCCGGGCGGGTTCGCCAAGGCCCTTCGCACCGTGCCGGTCGTCCTGGAGCTTGCCGAGGAGATGTCCAAGAGGGGCTCACCCGGAGCGTGGTTCATCGACTTCACCAACCCCACGGGGCTCGTGACGCAAGCGCTCCTCGACGAGGGCCACCGGGCCATCGGCCTGTGCAACGTGGCCATCGGGTTCCAGCGGCGGTTCGCCGAGGCCTTCGGCGTGGAGCCCGAACACGTGGAGCTCGAGCACGTCGGCCTGAACCACCTTTCCTGGGAGCGCGCGGTGCGGGTGGACGGGGTAGACCGGCTGCCGGAGATCCTGTCGACACGGATGGACCTCGTGGCCGACGAAACCGATATGCCGGCCGAGCTGATCGAGGCTCTCGGCGCCATCCCCTCCTACTACCTGCACTACTACTACCTGACCGACGAGGTGATCGAGCGGCAGCGGACCGAGCGCACCCGGGCCGAAGAAGTCATGGACATCGAGGCCGGCCTACTTGAGCTGTATCGGGATCCCGACCTCGCCGAGAAACCCGAGCTCCTGGAGCGCCGTGGTGGCGCGTTCTACAGCGAAGCTGCGGCTCAGTTGATCGCGTCGCTCCACGAAGGCACGGGCGACGTTCACGTGGTCAACGTTCGAAACGACGGTGCGCTGCCCGACCTTCCCGACGACGCGGTGGTCGAGATCCTCGCGCGCATCGACCGAGACGGGGCGCACCCCATCCCCATCGCGCCACTTGCGCCGGAGATGCTCGGGCTCGTGGAGCACGTCAAGGCGTATGAGCGACTGGCGGTCCAGGCCGCCACGACGGGGGACCGGACGATCGCGTTGAAGGGGCTGATGACGAACCCCCTGGTCCGCGACTACCGAACGGCGGCGCCGCTCCTCGACGCGCTCCTCGAGGCGAACCGCCAGCACCTGCCCCGGTTCTTTCCCGGCGAGCTTCGGGTGCCTTGACTTTGGCCGAAGGTCGGGCGTATCGTGCGACCACCGGTAGGAAAGTTTCCTAACTAAGTTCGGGGAGCGTTCGCACCTCGCCCGCGCGCGCGAACCCCCGAGAAGGAGCGAGGGGGGCCGGGATGAACGGCTTGGACGACCTCAGCCGGCGGGACTTCCTGAAGCTTGGCGCAGCGGGAGCCGGGATGGCCAGTATGGGGGCGATCCTGGCTGCCTGCAGCAGGGAGAGCAGTCAGAACGCCACCACGCTGAACGCGCTGTTCATGCAACAGGCGGCGTATAGCAATACCGACGTCCAGGGCATGGTCGACGCCTTCCAGAAGGCCAACCCGAAGATCACGGTCAAGCCGACGTTCGTGGCCTACGAGTCGCTGCACGACAAGATCGTGACCGCGGCTCCGGCTGGCACGTACGACGTCGTGCTCATCGACGTCATCTGGCCACCGGAGTTCGCCACGAAGAACGAGATCATCGACGTCAGCGACAAGTTCCCGTCGAACTGGACCAGCGAGATCTTCCCCGGCGCCCTCCAGACCGCCGAATACCAAGGGAACTTCTACGGCGTCCCATGGATCCTCGACACCAAGTACTTCTTCTACAACAAGGACATCCTGAAGGCGGCGGGTGTCAACTCCGAGCCGAAGACATGGGACGATGTCTTCGCCGCCGCCCAGCAGATCAAGTCCAAGCACATCATCCAATACCCGCTGATCTGGAGCTGGGCCCAGGCCGAGGCCGTGATCTGCGACTATGCCCAGCTGCTCGGGGCATACGACGGGCAGTTCCTGGACTCGAGCGGCAAGCCCGCCTTCAACGCCGGTGGCGGCCTCACCGCGCTCGAGATCATGAAGAAGAGCATCGACGACGGCACCACGAACCCCGCCTCGTCCGAGTCGCTGGAGACCGACGTGGTGAAGATCGTCTCGCAGGGTCAGGCGGCGATGGCGCTCAACTGGACGTTCATGTTCTCGCTGGCCAACGACCCCAGCCAAAGCCAGGTGGCCGGCAACATCGCGGTCGCCCACACGCCGAGCGGACCGAATGGAGCGGCGCCGGGATGCAACGGCAGCATGGCCCTCAGTATCGGCTCGGGGAGCCAGCACAAGGACGAGGCGTGGAAGTTCATCGAGTTCATCACCAGCCAGGACATCCAGAACCAGTACGCGAAGCTTTCGCTCCCCATCTGGAAGAGCTCTTACGACGAGCCCGAGGTGGTGAACACCCTTCCCGAGGTCGTCGCGGTGGCCAAGACGCAGCTGAACGACATGATCCTTCGTCCCCAGGTCCCGAGCTACAACGAAGCGTCGGCAGCCCTTCAGCTCGAGATCCAGAGCGCCCTAACAGGGAACAAGACCCCGAAGCAGGCCCTCGACGACGCGGCCGAGGCATGGGGAGGGCTCCTCCAGAGCTAGCGTGCGGCGCAAGCGTCGGCTGGGCCCGTTCCGCGTTCCGGTGCCGGGCGCCACGGGCACCGCGTTGCTGCTGCTCATCCCGAGCCTGATCGTCGTCTTCGGGATCGTGGTCTACCCGCTGGGGCGAACGCTGTACACGTCGTTCTTCGACGTGAACAGTCCGTTCCCCGGCCACTACCCGTTCGTGGGCCTGGGGAACTACCGGCGGACGTTCAGCAATCCGGCCTTCTGGGCGGCCATCCGCCGGACCGCGTACTTCACCGTCGTCTCGACTTGGTTCGAGCTCGTCCTCGGGATCCTGCTCGCCCTGTTGCTGAACGCCCGGTTCCACGGGCGAGGCCTCTTGCGGGCGATCGTGATCCTGCCGTGGGCCCTGCCGACCATCGTCAACGGGCTGATGTGGCGGTGGATCCTCAACCCCGAGTACGGCGCCCTGAACGCGTTGCTCACCCAGCTCCACGTGATCTCGAACTATCGAAGCTGGCTGGGGAGTCCCTTCCTGGCTCTGAACATGGTGGTCGTGGCCGACGTGTGGAAGACCACCCCGCTCGCGGCGTTCCTGGTGCTCGCGGGCCTCCAGACGATCCCACGGGAACTCCACGAGGCCGCACGGGTGGACGGCGCGGGTGCCATCCGGGAATTCTTCCGGGTGACGCTGCCGCTCCTCGTCCCGAGCATCCTGATCATTCTGGTGGTCCGGACGATCGAGGCATTCAAGGTGTTCGACATCATCTACATCATGACCCGGGGAGGTCCCGCGAACGGGACCCAGTCGATCGCGTACTACGCGTACATCCAGGCCTTCTCCAACCAGCTGTTTGGCTACGGGAGCGCACTCGCGTATGTGATCGCGCTGTTCATCCTGGGGTTCGCCCTCATCTACATGCGATTGCTGAGGACCGAGTTTGCGTACTGAGATGCGTCCGGCCCGAAAGAGGAGGCGCTCTGGCAAGCGCGTGGCCCACCTCGTGTTCATCTACGCGGCAGCGATCCTCACGGCTGTCGTCGTCCTCGCCCCGTTCGCCTGGCTGCTGATCTCCAGCGTGGCCTCCCCGGTGGATCTGCTGGCCCGGCCCCTGAAGTGGATCCCGTCCCATATCTCGTTCGATCGCTACGCGAGCATCTTCCACGCGGGAACGAACGATGCGGCGGCCGATTTCCGCGCGGGGGTGACCAACAGCGCGATCATCGCGTCGAGCTCGGTGGCCATCTCCATGGCGGTTGGGATCTTCGGCGCTTACGCGTTCGCCCGGGTCGACTTCCGGTTCCGACGCACATCGCTCCTGTTCTTCCTGTCGACATACATGCTGCCTCCCATCGCCATCCTCATCCCGCTGTACCTGACGATGGTTCGGCTCCACCTCCTCGACACGAAGGTGGGCCTTATCATCGTGTACTGCTCGTTCATCACGCCGTTCGTCCTGTGGATCCTGAGCGGCCACTTCCGGACCATCCCTCGAGACCTGGAAGACGCGGCCAGGATCGACGGGACCAGCCGTCTGGGGGCGCTGTTCCGTGTGACCTTGCCGCTGGCCCGCTCGGGGCTCCTGGCCACGGCACTGTTCGGGTTCCTTCTTGCCTGGGACGAGTTCCTGTACGCGCTGATCTTCACCTCCTCTGCCCGGGCGAAGACGATCCCGGTGGCCATCGCGGAATTCCAGGGGCGGTTCACGGTGGACTTCGGGCTGGTGGCGGCGGGCGGGATCCTGGCTGCCATCCCACCGCTCCTGATCGCCTTCGCCTTCCAGCGCTATATCGTGAGCGGACTCTCGTCGGGCGCCGTCAAGGGGTAACCGGACTGACGCCCCGATCGGACCTTCGCTAGCGGGCGGTCCACCCGCCGTCGATCAAGATCGTCTCGCCGGAGATGAGCGATGCCGCGGGTGAAGCGAGGAAGACAACCGCGCCCGCTACATCCATCGGCTCGCCTATCCGGTGGAGTCCGGCGATCCGTTCGACCACGTCAGCCCGGAATTCTGGGTCGGCCAGCGCCGATTCGGTCCCCGGTGTCGAGATGAAGGTCGGAGCCACGGCATTCACGGTGATGCCGTGCTGGCCCCACTCGACGGCCAGGCACTTCGTGAGGTGGACGATCGCGGCCTTGGTCAAGCAATAGACCGACTCGGTGGGGAGGGCAACGAACCCAGCTTGTGAGCTCAGGTTGATGATGCGGCCGTTTCCCTGCGCGATCATGGCCCGCCCCGCGGCCTGGCTGGCGAAGAATGTTCCCTTCAGGTTCACCGCGACGGTCAGATCGAAGTCCTCCTCGCGGACGTCCTCCGCCGGGTTCTCGGGCCCCAAGCCGGCGTTGTTCACCAGGATGTCGAGCCGGCCGAGCGTGGTCACCGTGTCGTCGACCCCGCGGAAGACCTGAACCAGCCGCGTCACGTCCATCTGGAGCGGCAGCGAGCGGCGGCCCATGCCTTCGATCAGGGTGGCCACGTCGCCGCTCTCCTTGACGTCACGGAAGCCGAGCGCAACATCGGCGCCGGCGTTCGCCAACGCGAGCGAGATGGCCCTGCCCAGCCCCCGAGCGGCGCCGGTCACCAACGCCACCTGTCCGGTTAGGTCGAACCGAGGGAACTCATCCATGCGACGCTCCTTCCGATGGCGCCGGGCCTACTGTGCCGGCCCGGGGAGCTCATCCTGGACGTCTCGAGCATGGCGGGCGTGCTCGACCGCCAGAGATGCTTCTCTCCTCGATGACGAGGGCACGGCACGCGCCGCTGCCTTGACTCGGATCGGGACCGGAGCGTAGCATGCGCCGGAATAGTTAGGAAAGTTTCCTTAGCGACTGAGGGGGTCGGGAACGGGCGCGGACCAGACCTTCGCTGGGGGTACGCCGAGCTTACTAAGAGCGATCAACGAGCGGGCCGTGCTCGAGTTCATCAGGCAGGTGGGGCCGGTCTCCCGGGCTCAGATCTCCCGGGACAGCGGCCTCTCCAAGCCCACGGTGTCTCACTCGCTCGCAGCATTGGAGAGGGCCCGTCTCGTTCGACCGGCCGGTAGGTCCTCTGGCGGCAAAGGGCCGAGCGCTGTCCTGTACGAGCTGAACCCACGGGCAGGATGGGTGGTCGGGATCGACGTGGGCACGTCACTCCTCCGTGCGGCGATCGCCGACCTGAATGGCGACGTCGTGGCCCGCCGGGACGAGCGGGCCAAGGCCTCAAGTGCGGGGGCGCTCATCTCGCACATAGGGGAGATCGCCCACGGGGTGGCCAAGGAGGCGGGCATCCGATGGCGACAGGTGACATGCGCCACGGTCGGAAGCCCGGGAGTGTTCGAGCCAAGCCGGGGACAGGTCGCCCTGGCCCACAACCTCCCTGGGTGGGGACGGCAGGGGCTGGTCGAGGCAGTCCAGCGTGAACTGGGGACCAACATCGCCTTCGAGAACGACGTGAACCTGGCAACGGTCGGTGAGCAGTGGCGGGGCCTGGGCAAGGACGTGTCGAACTTCGTCTACCTCCACGTGGGCACGGGGGTGGGGATGGGCCTGGTCCTGAACGGCGAGCTCTATCGAGGAGCGACCGGCGCAGCCGGCGAGGTTGGATACATGCCCCTCGCGACGGCGGATCCCCACGACCCGGCCAATCGTCGCCGGGGCGCCCTGGAGGCCGGGTTGGGCGCAAAGGGCATCGTGCAGATGGCTCGGGAACTGGGCATAAAGCCTCCGCTCTCGCCGAAGAAGCTCGTTGCGGCCGCCCGACGGGGCGACGACTGGGCCCTGAAGGTGATGGCGCTCGTGGCCGAACGGATCGCGCTCGCGGTGGCGGCCATCGTGCCCGTGGTCGATCCCGAGCTCGTGATCCTGGGGGGTGGCATCGGGCGAAACGGCGACTTGCTCCTCGAGCCGGTCGAGCGGGAGCTGCGGGCGATCTCGCCGTTCCAACCGAGGCTCGAGGTCTCGGCGCTGGGGGAGGACGCCGAGCTGACGGGGGCAGTGGCCCTCGCGCTCCAGACTGCGCAGGACCTGCTGTTCACACGAGGGCGTGAAGCAAAAGGGACATGACGATGCGAGGATTCCTGGAGCCGATGGAGAAATCTGGGAGCGCGCACATGATCACTCCAAGCAGCGTCACGAAGGAGGGGGTGTAGAACCATGACGAAGTGGGTGGGAGTTCGGGCGGCGATCGCGGTCGTCGGCATCCTCACGATCGTCGCCACTGCCTGCACCGGCGGCGACGAAGACGGAGAAGAGACCGGACCGGTAACGATCACGGTGCTCGACTATTACGGAGAAGCAACGCCGCTCGCGTCGGACGTCGTCGAACGGTTCGAGCAAGAGCACCCTGGGATCAAGGTGAACTACGAGGCCGGCGACTGGGATTCCATGCACGAGAAGTTCACCGTTCGAGTGTCGTCAGGAGACTCGCCGGACGTGGCCACGATGGACATGACGTGGATCCCGACCTTCGCCTCCAAGGGTATCTTCGCGGATCTCACCGATCTCTCCGGGGGTCAGTTGAACGGTCAGCTCATCGAAGACCAGTACCAACCGGGCGCGCTCGAAGCCATGACCTTCGACGACCACTACGTCACCATGATGTTCGACTTCGACGCATACTCCCTGTATTACCGAGCCGATCAGTTTGAGAAGAAGGGGATCGACGTGCCCACGACCTGGGAGGAGCTGCGCGCCGCGGCGAAGCAGCTGGCCGAGGACACCGACGGGGATGGGGCCTGTGACAAGTTCTGCTTCGAGGTGTTCGGCAACGACTGTTTCCACTGGTGCCAGTTCCTCTTCCAGAACGGCGGCGAGATCCTGAACTCGGACGCATCGGCCGCCGCCTTCAACAGCGCGGCGGGACTGGAGGCCCTCGAGTTCTACAAGGGGTTCTTGGACGATGGGTCGGGGATCTATTGGGGCGATCCCCAAGGCGAGCCGATACGCGGGATCAAGGACGAACGCCTCGGCATGTTCCTTGACGGGCCCTACTACATGGGTCTGCTGAAGAGTGGCGCGCCGGATCAAAAGGGCAAGTGGGCCGTCGCGCCGGCTCCCCAGGCCGAGGAGCCTGGCAGTTACCTGGGCGGAACGGGGCTCTCCATCCCGGTGAACGCCCCGCACCCTGATGAGGCGTGGAAGTTCGTCGAGTACATGCTGCAGCCCGAGCAACAGGTCGGCGTGTTCACGCTGGCCGGAGCCGCGCCGGCCACGACGGCGGCACTCGAGAGCCCGGAGCTGACCGAGCCCGATCCCTACTTCGGGGGCCAGGCGCCGTTCTCGGTGTTCCTCGATTCGATGGCGACCGCCACGCACTTCCCGTACGTCGAGGCGTGGGATCCGATCGACGAAGACATCGGCAACATGGTGCAGTCCGTGATGCTGGACAAGGCGACGCCGCAGGAGGCGCTCGATACCTACGAAGCGAAGGTCAACGAGGAACTCGCGGGGTAGGTCATCGCAGCCGTAGCCGCCGGTCGACCCCGACGAAGGACGCGCGGGCGGGTCCGGAAGGTCCTGCCCGCCTACGTCCTCATCGCTCCGGCGATCGCGTCTGCCGTGATCTTCCTGTACATCCCGATCGCGTACTCGGGCTTCTGGAGCTTTACGGAGTACAGCGGACTGGGAACGGCCAAGTGGGTGGGGCTGGCGAACTACCGCGAGCTCTTGGGCGATGAGGACTTCATCAAAGCGCTATGGAACACCGTGCTGTTCGTCATCATGGGCATGAGCATCGGGCCGGTGCTCGGGTTCCTCTCGGCGCTGCTGTTGAACCAGGCGGTTCGCTTCCGCGCGTTCTTCCGAGCCGCGTACTTCCTGCCGGTAATGACGTCGCTCGTGGTCGTCGCATCGATCTGGAAGATCCTGCTGAACGACCAGGGGATCATCAACCAGATCCTCTCGTTCCTTCATCTGCCGACGCGCTCGTGGCTGAGTGACACGACCACGGCGCTCCCCTCGGTGGCCGTTACGAGCATCTGGCAGGGATTCGGGTTCGAGACCGTGGTCTTCCTCGCCGCCTTGCAGGCGATCCCCCGGGAGTTCTATGACGCCGCCAGAGTGGACGGGGCGAGCTACTGGCAGCAGGTCCGTCACATCACACTGCCTTCGCTCCGCCCGACGATCATGTTCGTCTACATCATCGGCATCATCGGGAGCTTCCAGGTGTTCGACCAGATCTTCGTGATGACGAACGCGGAGCCGATCAACTCCACGCGAACCCTGGTGTTCGACCTGGTCGAGCGGTTCAACCTTCTCGAACTGGGTGAGGCCTCGGCCGTGGCCTACGTGCTCCTGGCGATCCTCGCGACGCTCTCGTACATCCAGATCTTCCTGTTCGAGAGGCGCCGATGACGATAACCCGCGCGGCACCGCGCCCATTGCCGGCCGCGATCGAGCGGCGCGAAACCAAACGCCCCCGGCACCCTTTCCGACGAGCGATCCTCTACGCGGCCTTGATCGGCACTTCGATCCTCATGATCGGGCCCTTCTATTGGGCGCTTGCGACCTCGTTCAAGCCGAGCGGCGACGTATTCGCCTCCCCGCCGAAGTTCATCCCGAACCCGTGGACCCTGACGAACTATCGCGACGTTTTCACGCTCCTGCCGTTTGGCCGTTACCTCCTCAACAGCGTTATCGTCACGGGGACGATCGTTGGATTGAACGTCGTGTTCGACACGGCGGCCGCGTACGCCTTCGCGAAGCTCCGCTTCCCCGGTCGCAACGTCTTGTTCTTCTTGCTGCTGATCACGTTGATGATTCCTTTCCAAGTGAATCTGATCCCGCTGTATCGGATCATGGTCGCGCTCCGTGATTTCAATTCGAACCTCGGCGTGAACACCTACTCGGCTCTCATACTCCCAGGAGCTATCCAGGTCTTCGGGATATTCCTGATGCGTCAGTTCCTGGCCTCGATACCGGACGACATCTTGGAGTCTGCTCGAGTGGACGGGGCATCGGAGTTCACGATCCTCGCTCGGATCGTGTACCCCATCGCGTTGCCGGGGATGGCGACGCTCGCAATCTTCACGTTCCTGGGCGCGTGGAACGACTTCCTTTGGCCGCTTCTCGTGACGAACACCGACCAGGTGAGGACCCTCCCGGTCGGGCTTGCTCTTCTCGCCCGAAGGAACACGGTCAACTGGGGAGACACGATGGCCGGGACGGCCCTCACGGCGGGCCCGATGATCCTGGTCTTCCTCGTCCTCCAGCGGCGGTTCATCGAAGGGCTGACCGCCGGCGCAGTGAAGGGCTGAGCGCTACCCTCGCCAGGACAGCACGGCAGCACCGAACGCCTCCAGAGCGACGGAGAGACGATCCACGCCGGCGTCCAGGACGGTGGCGGCGGCCCCTGCCCACTCGACGCGAGCGCCGGCTCGGGGAAGGAGGACCGATGCCGTGAGGTCGCGATCAGAATGGTTCGTCAAGGTCACGACTCCGCCCTGAGGGCCACGGAGCTCGCCGAGCGTCACGTCTGCGTGGTCGCAGGACGCGGAGTCTGTCGCGTCCACCAGCCGCGCGAGGCCCGCGTACAAACCCCAGCTCCGGTCGTCCGGCCGGTGCGCGTCCGGCTCGGAGGCCAGGAGCGCCTCAACCGGATAGGCGCACGTAACGGCGGTGCCCGAGCCGCGACGGACCATGACCAGCGCCGGATCGCCGCCCGCGTCTACGGCGATCGTCTCGGCATCCGAGACGCGCAGCCGAACTCCGCTCATCGCGAGCGTTCCGTCCCCCTCCGGCAGCACCAGCTCGTCATCTCTGGCGCACGGTCCCCACGGCCTGACGAATCGAAGGACCGCCCTGCGGTCTCCCGGGGTGCGGTCCGCGATGCGGCATCCGGCTAGCTCCTCCATCTCCGGGATCGCGACGTCAGCGGAGCACGAGATGTAGAGGACGCCTCCGCGACCGAAGAAGTCTCGAGCGCCGCGCCAGAAACTGGCCCGTACGTGCCACAGCGAGATCGTCGTAGACGCGAGCGGAGCGGGCAGCATCACCAGTGGAACATCGGGCCACACGTCGTCGAGTCGTTCCCGCGGGAAGGACATCGAGAGGTCGGCACGCGAGGCCATCACGAACGCGTTCAACAGCGAGCGGACCAGCTGCTTGGCGTCCATCATCCCGACGCGGCGCGGACTCCACGTCGACTCGGAGGGACGGTAGAGCCCGGAAGGCGCTTCGGAGAGCCCGTAGGCGTCAGGGTCGTAGGGGCGGACGTACTCATGCGGCACGGGGATGGCCGCGCGTGCCGGCGCTGGGCCATCCGAGGCAACGGCGTCCAAGTCGAGCCGCCCGGCGAGACCCGCGAGATCGGCGAGCACGCTCCCCCGGGGGCGAAGCTTGCCTCGCCAGTCGGTGACGCCGAACTGGGTCTCGTGTGGCTGCCGGACGTACGGGACGCGCAGGTACGCGGCCGGCTCCGCGTCGGTCCAGCACCAAGCGAAGTACCCGATCGCGCCTCGACCGAGGCTCGAGTACGAGAGCAAACGATCGTAGGCCGCGATCGCCTCGGGGTCGAACTGCGTCGAGGACGCACCGTACTCGTGGACCATGACCGCCCTGCCGGCGTCCGCCGCCAGTGCCGTCTCGAACGCGCCGGCGTGCGTCATCCGCGGCGAGAGCAACCGGTCGGGATAGATCTCGGGCTGGTAGATCGGGTAAGGGTGCACGCACGCGAAGTCGAGCCGGTCAGCGACCACATCCGCCCGGAACGGGCCACACCCCACCTCCTGCCCCGACGTCCCGATCGTGATCAAGTGCTCCGGATCCTCGGCGCGGAGCACATCGACGAGCACTCGGGTCCATGCCCGGGCGTCGTCGTCCGTCGTGTCGGGGAACAGCCAGAAAGGCGGCTCGTCGGTGAGATCCCACGCGATGATCGCCGGGTCGTCCTTCCATCGCCGTGCGAGCATCGCCGCATGCTCGGCCTGCAGGCGTAGCATCTCCGGGTCCCGGTGCGGGTGCCGACCACCGCGCCACGGGACGTCCCAGAACGCGTCGCCGACCTCGCCCCCGACGAAGAGCGTGGGATGCAGCCAAAGATCGTGAACCTTCGCGACCTCCAGGATCGCATCGAGCCGACGCAGGTGATCCTCGTCGTAACGCCCGGGTTCGGGCTCGATCGCCGACCACAGCAGGTCGATGCGAACCGCCGTCATCCCGATGGCCGACATCTGCGCGAACGCACGGTCGAATACCGACTCGTCTACGCGCCATGGCCAATCCGGCCCCTCGGAGGGGACGAAGTGCGCGCCAACCGGCAAGATCGACCGGTTCCCCGCTCGCAGGTAATGTCGTCCCGCCTGGACGACTGCCTCCGTCATCGACCCTCCTCAACTGGGACCCGTCTCCACGTGCGGTCGTTTCCTGGCGGTCGGACCGCAAGCCACACGCCCTCGGGGACGTTGCGTAGATCGACGACGAGCGCTTCCCCCTCCAAACGGCACGAGAGTCCTCCGATCATTCGCTCGCGGGCGAGCCACCACCTCGTCAGTTCCGTCAATGTCAAGATGGCGACGTCCTCGCGCTGCAACGCCCGGGCGAGCCACCGCTCGACGGCGGACGCGTAGTCAGGCGAGTCGCCATGGAGTCGTCCGAACCCCGCATCCGGCGGGTCGATAAAGAGGTGGGCCAGACTCTGACGCGCGGCCGCGCGGTCGAGGACCTCTTGCAGGACCCGCTCGTACGCGTTCGGGTCAGCCGTTCGGTTTCTCACGCCCTCGCCGAGCGTGTTGTAGGAACAGCAGCCGTGCGGGAACGCGGGGTGTGTGGGATCGGTGCTGATGGGCACTTGGAGGAAGGGCCGGCGCTTGGATGGGTCGGGATGGGTTCGAGCGTATGCGGCATCGGCGGGCCGGTCGCTCCACGGCCGGCGGGCCGGGTGGAAGGGCAGCCCTGCTGTGATGGACACGTTGCCGCCGATCGACGACTCGGCCAGGTAACCGAGCCGCTCGAGCACGTCATAGGTCCGGTCGAACGCGGTGAGCTGAAAGTGCGGGACTCGGAACAAACGGTGGTCGTCCGCGCCCAGGTGCCGGCGGAACGCATCGTTCGATCTCGTGAGCTCTTGGCGCATCCGCGCTTCGTCCAGCGAGTCCCAGGTGTCGTCGTTCCAGTGCGAGTAGGGGTGCGTATAGGAGTGGTTGTAGTAGTCGGCTCCGGTCGGAAACGATGCCGGTTCGGCGTCGACGTTAGCCGCCGCCGCGAAGATACCGTACGCCTTGAACCCAGCACGACGGGCGGTCTCGATCGCCGGGGCCACGTACCTTGCGCATTCCGGGTCGATGCCCGTCGGATGGTCTACATCACCGTCGACAACGAGAGCGACATCCTTCCCGTTCGGCCACCGCCAGAGCGAAACGAGGCCCTCCGGCGCCGCCGCCGCCAGGGCCTCTTCCGCGGCATCGACGGTCGCCTCGGACGTTCCTGGCTCAAGCTCGTCGGCCGAGGGCGTGAACCGCGTGACACGAGCTTGACCCTCGAGCCGATCCACGTCCGCGGTCGCCGCACCGGTCAACAGGATGGCTGCGCCGTCGGGCGTGGCCATCGCGCCGGCGAGATCCTCATCGACGACGGACGTTGGAACGATCAGCGTGGTCCACTCCGACAAGACGACGCCGTCGATCGGGGCTCGTTCGGAGGGAACGCCCCAGGCCTCGAGAAGCGCGCACCAGAAGGCGGCATCGGTCCATCCCGGCCGCCCGTCCTCGGGGACAACGATGCCGACGCGCGGAGCGACAGACCAGCCGTGGAGACGCGCTGTGGAAACGAGCCTCCCCAGTCGGGGCAGTGGCACCATCGGCGCGCCTATGCTACCGGCGCGAGATGAGATGGGTCGATGCGATTGGTTGCGAGCTTCTGGCACGGTTTGAGAGCGAAGTCGTGGTGGGAGAGCTGATGATGCTTCCCCCCCGCGCACGCTTCTCCTCGACATGGTGACGCTCGCCGTCATCGGCAACATCAACGTGGATCTCCTGGTGTGGCCCGCTTCCGAGATTCCGCCACCGGGTGCCGAGCGTGCCGTGGAACGCATCGACCTGCGCATCGGCGGCGCCGCCGCGATCGTCGGAGCCGCCCTGGCGCGGTTGGGCGCCGACCCGATCGTCGCCGGCTGCGTTGGCGACGATGCCCTCGGCGCCGCGGCTGTCGAGGAGTTAGGTGGGTACGGAGTCGTCACGCGGCACGTCCGCCGCATCGCGGGCTCGGCCACCGGCACGTGCATCGCGTTCGAGGCACCCGGCCGCGATAGGTCCTTTCTGATCTCACTGGCGAGCCTATCGGCGTTCGAGCCGTGGATGGTCCCGGACGAGGCAGTCGAGGCGTCCTTCGTGCTCTTCTGCGGGTACTTCAACCTCCCCTCGATGCGCGGGCGCCCGACCGCCGATCTCCTTCGCCGGGTGAAGGAGGCTGGGGGAACCACCCTCCTGGATACCGGATGGGATCACGATGGTTGGTCCGAGACGACGCGGGAGGAGATCTGCCAACTCCTGCCGTTGGTCGACATCTTCGTCCCGAACGAGGTGGAGGCTGAGCACCTGAGCGGTGAGTCCGATCCCCTGGCCGCGGCCCGTTCGCTCACCGCACTATCCGCGGGCTGGACGGTCCTCAAGCTGGGGCGGGCCGGGTGCCTCGCTGTCGGCCCGGGTGAGAGCGTGCACCGGGCGCCGGCGCCAAAGGTCGAGGTGGTCGACACGACCGGGGCGGGCGATGCATTCAACGCCGGGCTGTTGAACGCGCTGAGCGCCGGCGAGACGTGGGCGGATGCCTTGCGCGCCGCCTCCCGCCTGGCATCCGCCGTCGTGTCGAGACCGTCCGGCGACCGTTACCCGACGCCGGCCCAACTCCTCGCCTAGCCTGTCGCGAGTCGGCCATGAGGGCCTCGGAGAGGATCGTCGCTCACCGGCACTTGACCGGAGTGGTCCTGGCGTCCGTGAAGCCACCCGGCTGGCCGGCGGCTGCGGCCCAATTCCACGTGTAGCCCGCCCGCCGCAGCGTGACCCGGAGGATCCCGAACGTGTCATCGTGAGCCACTGCCAGGTTGGCCGGCCTCTGTCCGGCGAGCAGCGCGTACTTGCTGGCTCCGCCCGTCCCCACGACGAACTCGCGGATCCCGTGTTGGATGTCCAGTTTGCCTCCGGGCGCCTGCGGCTTCCACCGCTGGTAGTTGTGGGAGTGGCCGTTCAGCACGACGTCGGCGTGGGCTCGGTACAGCAAGCGCCAGAGCGGCCTCATGGCTGGAGACGCGCCGCTGGCGCTCGAGAACGAGAACAGTGGATGGTGCCAATATGCCAGGGTGCAGGCGTAGGCGGTGGCCGGATGGTCTGCTAGGTCCCGTTTCAGCCACTGGTGCATCCTGTTCCCGAGCCCGGGGTTGGCCGGATCCGACGGGGCGCTGCAACCGCCACTCGCGAAGCACAGCTCAGAGGAGAGCGCGATGAAGTGCCAGCACACTCCCTGCCCGGGCGTGCATCCCTGTGGCACGTCGAAGCTGTAGTAGCCGAGCCCGTCGGGTCCCTTCACCCGGTCCCCGAAGTACCGGAAGTACCCACTCGGAGTGGAGCTCGGATCCTGGGCGTACTCGTGGTTCCCGGGAACGGGTTTCGTGTTCGCCACGTACTGGCCCCACGTTGGATCGTAGTAGGTCGTGTATGCCGCGTAGCTTCCAGTGTCGTATTGGTTGTCTCCGAGGGCCAGCACCAAGGTGAGCCGGGCGAGCAGGTCGGCCGTGTCGTCGTACTGACAGTTATCCGGCTGGGTTTGCGGGTAGGGATTGCTCGGGCAGGCGATGTCACCCGCGGCCCCGATGACGAAGGACGTGCCGGCTGTCGCTCGGGACGGGCCAGCCCCGCCGATCGACTCGGCCGGAGCCGGCGATGCCGACGAGCCGAGCACGACGAGTCCGAGCACGAACGCGAGCTTCTTCATCTGGGCTCCGCCGGTCGTGGACCCATCGAGGATACGCGACCTCCGGCCCGAAGCGGACCGGAGGCCGCGTCCCTCATCTCAGCGGAAGCTGAACGAGAACCCCGGTGGACGTGGGTGGCACAACTGCACGAGGCGGTCGCGGAGTGCGCGGCGCTCGTCGCGGTACGCGGGATCGTTCGCCCTGTTCGTCAGTTCGTTGGGATCGCGGACCAGGTCGTACAACTCCTCCTCGCCAGTCGTGTAATCGACGTACACGTACCGGCTCGAGTGGACGCCGCAGTACGTCGGCACCCCTCCGGCATCCATCTTGAGGTGCTCGATCAAGAAGTCGGATCTCCAGGAAGCGGCGGGCGACGCGATCAACGGCAGCAGGCTCCGACCCTCCATGTCAGGGGCAGCGATTCCGGCCAGCTGGGCGAAGGTTGGGGCCAGGTCGACGTTCAGCACGAGGTGCCCATCCCGGCGCGGCGCTGCGACCAGGCTATCGGCACGCAGGACGAACGGGACGCGAATGCTCTCCTCGTAGGGAACGACCTTCTTGTTCCAGCGGTGCTCGCCCCACAGCATCCCGTTGTCGGACATGAAGACGAGCGTTGTGTTCGACAGCCGGCCCGTGTCCGCGAGCGCGTCGATGATGTCCGCGACTGCTCGGTCCACCGCCAGGAGCGACCGGTACTGATCCAGCCGAAACTGGTCGATCTTTGCCGTCATCGCTCCGTCCAGAGCCTCCTCTTCCCGGATGTAGTCAGGCTTGTCGGACACGTTCACCTCGTCGTGGCTGACCGGCCTCCAGGGTTCGAGGTTGGAGAACTTCGTCTCGTCTTCCGGTGCCGGCGTGGCCGGCTCGTGCGGCGCATGCGGCGCGAAGTACAGGAACAGCGGACGCCCAGGATCGGCGCTCCTGATGAAACCAGTCGCACGTTGGGACAGCACGTCGGTCCCATAGTCGATCGGGTCCGAGCCGAACGTGCCCAGGGCTCCGTCGGAGTTCGCGGAATACCCGTAGAAGCCTCCCTGGTCCCAGGTCGCGAACCAGCGATCCCAGCCCGGTGGCACGTATGACGTCCGGTAGCCGTTCAGGTACTTGCCGAACAGGGCCGTGTGGTATCCGGCGTTGTGAAGCGCCGTAGCGATCGTCCACCGGTCGTGGAAAGCCGGGAAGCCTCCGTACGGCTGCCCGGGCTTGTTCGTGTAGACGCCGGTCGAGTGCGAATACCGCCCCGTCAGGATCGTCGTGCGGCTGGGACAGCACAACGGGTTCGACACGTACCCGTTCGAGAACTCGATCCCTTTGGCCACGAGCTCGGACTGAACGGTCGGCATGGCCCACAACGTGTCGTACCGTTGGTCATCGGTCAGGATCAGCACGATGTCTGGCCGAGTGGCGCTCGCTTCGGTGGCCGCCCCAACGGTCTGGGGCTCGGCGACCGGTGCCGCTGCAACCAGGGTGGCGACCACCACCGTGAGAACCACCGCGATCACCAATGCACGCCTCGTGGATCGCCTGCGGGCAAACGGATCGCGGGCGGATGTCCGGCCCCGGCGAGATGGCTGCCATGCGAGCAATCGGATCGCCGTTCCAGTCAGGATCGGCCTCATGTCGGTCACCTCCGTCCTCTCGTGGCCCTCGATGGGCCCTGGAGGCGACGCTAGGGTCGGAGGTGTTCTGGGAAATCCGCAGGACTACGCGCGTTTGCTCGCGCGATTACGTAGGAATGCGGCGATGGTTCGATCTAGTCGAAGAAGAGAGCGAGCTCGGTGCGTGAGCGAACGCCGAGCTTCGCGTACGCGTGCGAGAGGTGGCCTTCGACTGTCCGTACGCTCATGAACAGGGCGTCGGCGATCTCGCGATTGGTCCTGCCGGCGGCCGCAAGCTTCGCTACCCGGGCCTCGGCCTCAGTGAGCCGGCCGGCGGCTGCCCGCCGACCGCCGATCCGAGCGATCTCGGTCCTCGCCTTGTCGGCCCATAGCGGCGTGCCGAGCCGCTCGAAGATGGCCAGGGCCTCCTCGAGCGCCTCTCGAGCCGGCCGCTTCTGCTTGGCCCGCCGTCGGATCGTGCCCAGGACCAGCATCGTCCGTCCGAGCTCGAAGGGCATGGGAAGCCGCTCATGTTCCTTCAGCGCCAGATCGAGGGAAGCGAAGGCGGCCTGGAAATCGCCATCCGAAGCGGTGAGGAGACCACGGTAGCGGGCCGCGACCGCCCGCCCCCAGGGCCGGTCGAGGGCCTGGCCACGCTCCTCGAGCCAGTCAACGATCTCTCCGGCGTCCGCGTGCAGGCCGAGATCGATCAGGGCCTCGGCGTAGTCGGCGACGAAGAGGAACATCGATGGCTCGCCGATCCCCCAGCGTCGGTGGAGCTGCCATGCTGGCGCGAGGTGCTCGTTCGCGGCGGCCGCGTTCCCAACGGACAATTCGATGAACCCCAGAGTTGACAGGGCACGTAGCTCTCCCGGCAGCCAAACGCCACCTTGGGCGAGTCTCAGCGCATTCGTGGCGTCGGTCCTCGCGGACCCGATGTCGCCGACGAACGCGTCGACCGTCGGCCTGGTCACCAGCCAGCTGCCGAGCTTCGGCATGGTGGCCATCCCCTTCGCGCTGTGGTCGCGCGATGCTTCCCAATCCCCAGCCAAGAACTCCACCTCTCCCAGCAGCACGTGGATGCTGGAGGCAGCCTCCTCATCGCCTCGCGCGGTCGCTTTCGCCAGGAGCGCCGTGACGATCCGCCGAGCCTCGTCCAGTCTGCCGGCCCAGACCATCTGATTCGCGTGGACGAGGCTCGGGCTATCTGTGACTGAGATCGACTCGATCGAGCCTTCCAGTTCGAGGGCCCGCTCCAAGAGTCCATGGGTGTTGCCCCGGCCCAACGCTCCCCGCATCGTCACGAGGGCGGTGAGCGCGTCAACCAGCCGGATCGGGTCCCCGACCTCCTCCGCCAGCCGGAGGGCCTCTTCCGCGTGTCGCTCCGCAGCGGGTAGGTCCCCGCACCAGTGAACGGCCCACGAGCGCCAAGCATGGATGGAGCTGAGTGTGGGCTGAGGAACTCCCGGTTCAAGGAGAGCCTCGCCGAGCACATCGGCGGCATCGCGGTTCTCTCGCAGGTACAGGTGACCGCGCCCCAGGCGGAGCAGGACTTCCGCGCGTTCGGGTCCTGGATGGGCCCCTGAGGCGATTGGCTCGAGGAGGCGTACACCGCGTTCGTAGTCTCCGGCAAGGAGCCAGTACTCGGCGGCTGCCATGAGCCGGCGACGGATGTCTGCACCCTCTTCCGGCGGCGTTAGCCGCTCGGCCATCTCACAGAGCTCGGCGGCGGCGATGGACGACCCTCGCGCCGCGGCATCTCGAGCTGCTTCTTCGAGGGCAGTGGCCGCTTCTCGGTCGGGACCATCCGAAGCCAGCGCGAGATGCCGAGCGCGTTCCTCTGGATCTTCGATGACCTCCGCGAGCCGTCGATGGACTCGATGCCGATGCTCGCGGGACGCTTCGGCGTAGATCGCCGAGCCGTACAGGGGGTGCGTGAACCTCACGTCGCTTCCGTCAGTCTCCAGGACGCCCGCGTCCACGGCCTTCGTCAACATCCCCATCACATTCGAGGACCCGGCCACCGCTTCGAGTAGCCCGACCGTTGCCCGCGAACAGGCAGACGCATAGAGCAACATCTCGCGGTTGGCCGAGGGCAGAGCTCTCAGCCGGTCGCGGAGCAGGTCTTCTCGCAGCGTTTTCGGGACCGGGAGCACCGCCCCCGTGGGGCGCAGCTCTCCCCTCAACTCCGCTCGGGTGATCTCGAGCGCGAAGAACGGGTTGCCGCCAGACATCTCGTGCAGGCGCTTGAGGGTCGGGCGCGGAAGGCTGGCACCCAGTCGCGAGTGCAGCAAAGCACCCAGCTCGTCGACGGACAGCGGCTCCAGGCCAATCCTGACGTTGCGGTCTTCGGGAAACGCCCGAGAGAGTCCCATCGGGAGCGACCCTCCGGCTTCGCGCCTCGCGAGCAGAAGCCCGATCGGCTCGCTCTCCAGACGACGGATCGCGAACCCCAGCGCGGACGCGGTGGAAAGATCGAGCCACTGCACGTCGTCGAGCGCTATCAGGACGGGACCCGCAGCCGCTGCCTCGTGGAGCGCGGTCAGCACGGCTGCGGAGACAGCTCGGGCGTCGGATGCTCCCTCCTCGGGCTCCGCCCTGAGCAGGGCCACCTCGAGCGCGTTCCGCTGCGGGTCGGGGAGCGCCTCAAGCTCCTGGCCGGATGCCGCAAACAGATCGGCCAGGCCGGCGTACGAGAGCTTCGCCTCAGACTCGGCGGGTCGGGTGGAAAGGACACGCCAACCCCGCTCGGCCGCGATGGTGACGCCCCGCCTCCACAGGGTGGTCTTCCCGATCCCGGACTCGCCTTCGAACAGGAGGGCGGCCGGACCATCGGTGACATCGCGCATGAAAGCGTCGAGCCGGGAGAGCTCGTTCCCCCTCCCGACGACGCGGTCAATGCCAGAGGACGAGACAGGAGCCATCGAGGTACCGGCCTCATGCTGGTCCCAGGGTTTCCCGCGGTCAACCCGCCTATCCGGCGCCGCCATCCGGGTGTTACAACCGGCACCATGGGAGGCGATCGCAGGGTGGGCACCGAGCTTGCCGGCCACCGGATCGTTTCGGTGATCGGCCGCGGCAGCATGGCCGTCGTCTACCTGGCCGAGCACCTTCGCCTTGGTCGGCGGGTGGCCCTGAAGGTGCTCGACCCCGAGACGGCAGAGGACGAAGGGTTCCGGGACCGATTCATCCGGGAGTCCCGGATCGCCGCGGGCCTGGACCACCCCAACGTGGTCACGGTGTATGACGCGGGGGAGGCCGACGGGGTCCTGTACCTGTCCATGCGGTACGTGGAGGGAACGGACCTGGAGCGCCTCCTCCGCTCTGAGACCCGCCTGGAAACCTCACGAGCCGTGTCCATCATCTCCCAGTGCGCGTCGGCCTTGGCCGCCGCCCACGCCGAGGGGCTCGTGCATCGAGACGTGAAGCCGGCCGACATCCTGCTCGAATCCCAGTCACATGGTGGCGACCGGGTGTTCCTAGCTGATTTCGGCATCAGCAAGCAGCTGGCCCCAAGCACCCGGCTGACCCGCACCGGTTCCCTGATGGGGACGGTTGACTACGTCGCTCCGGAGCAGATCCGCGGTGAAGATGTGGATCGGCGGGCAGATATCTACTCCCTCGGCTGTGTGCTGTATCGGTGCCTAACGGGGGAGGTCCCATTCCCCCGGACCTCTGAGATCACGACGATCTAAGCGCATCTCAACGATCCGGCGCCGCAGCCGAGTGAGCACCGTGAGGGCCTTCCTGCCGGGTTCGACGGGGTGGTCGAGCGGGCCCTTGCCAAATCATCCGACGAGCGCTTCCCAAGCTGCGAGGCCCTCGCGGACGCTTTGGCTGAGGCGGTTGAGGCACGCGGCGAGGCCGCTCCCGCCGAGGCGGAGCTCGCTGGTGTCGAGGAACTTCCCTCGAGCTCGCCTCGGCGGAGGACAGCGGCGATCGCGGCTGTCCTCGCCGTAGCCACCGTCGCGTTCGTCGGAGGATTGCTAGGCCGGGCGTGGAGGGGATCCCAGCCGGCAGCATCGCCATCCCCGCAGGGGGAGGCGCCCGTGGTCGGCCGAACCGGTCCCTTCGTGATCGCAGCGGCCGGTGAGATCGCGTGTCCCGCCCCGCCGTTTCCGGACGCGAATCCCGACGCATGCCAGTACGACGACACCGCCGACCTCATCCACCCCGGCGAACTGGCTGCCGTCCTTGCTCTGGGTGACAACCAGTACGACAACGGCGACTACGAGGACTACCTGAGCTATTACGACGCCGAGTGGGGGCGGGCCAAGTCGATCACCAAGCCCGTGCCGGGCAACCACGAGTACGTGGCTCCGCCGCCCGCGACGCCGGACGGCTATCTCCGGTACTTCGGAGAGTCAGTCGCGGGACCGGAGGGTCAGGGGTACTACAGCTTCGACCTCGGCGCATGCCCTGACCGCCCGTGCTGGCATCTGATCGCGCTCAACTCGCAACTCTGTGTCGGACCGGGAGGGTGCGGTCCATCACCGAGGGGGGTGGAGCCGAGCACAGGCAATGAGATGTATCGCTGGCTGAAACACGACCTCGCGACGCATCCGAACAAGGAGTACCCGTGCACGCTGGCATACTGGCATCACCCCCTCTTCTCGTTCTCGATGGGGAGTGGCGCGACCCTACTGGTGAGGCCGCTCTGGGACCTGCTGTTCGCGGCCCGCGCCGACGTGGTTCTGAACGGTCACTCGCACAACTACCAGCGGTGGAAACCGCAGGACCCGGCCGAGACCGCCGATCACGATCGAGGCATCCGGCAGTTCGTGGTGGGGACGGGTGGCTCGACGAAGTACTCGCTGCAGCTCGGAACGTGGCCAGCAAATCTCGTCGCGGCACAGGACTCGGCGTTCGGGATCCTGAAGATCACCCTCGGCCGGTCGTCGTACGCATGGGAGTGGGTCTCTGCTCCCGGGCAGCCCGCGTATTCTGACGCGAGCACGCGTCCAGCGCGCTGCACCTGAGTTCGGGCCGACACTCGACCCGATCGTGGTGAGGGACCCCCTATCCCCGGGCAATGTCGAGTGTTACAAACGGCCCCGTGCCAATCGATCCCCGGGTCGGAACCGAGCTTGCAGGCCACCAGATCCTCGCAGTGATCGGCCGAGGCGGAATGGCCGTCGTGTACCTGGCCGAGCACCTTCGGCTCGGCCGGAGGGTGGCCTTGAAGGTGCTCGACCCGGAGATGGCCGAGGACGAGGCCTTCCGGGAGCGGTTCATGCGGGAGTCCCGGATCGCCGCAGGCCTCGATCATCCGAACGTGGTCACCGTCTACGACGCCGGGGAGTCTGACGGTGTCCTGTATCTGTCCATGCGGTACGTCGAAGGGACCGATCTCGAGCGGCTGCTCCGAGGTGTGACCAAGCTGCAGCCAGCCCGGGCTGTGTCGATCGTCTCCCAGTGCGCCGCCGCTCTGGACGCTGCACACGCCGAGGGCTTGGTTCACCGCGACGTGAAGCCGGCGAATATCCTGCTTGCCTCGGATGGCAGGACATCCGGCGACAGGGTGTACCTCTCGGATTTCGGGGTGACGAAACGCCTGCACTCAGGGGCGGGGCTCACCCGGACGGGCCAATTCGTCGGCACCGTGGACTACGTGGCTCCCGAGCAGATCCGGGGCGAGGACGTGGATGGCCGGGCCGATGTCTACTCGCTCGGGTGCGTCCTGTTCCGGTGCCTGACTGGCGGTGTGCCGTTTCCCCGTCAGACCGAGGTGGGAACGATCTACGCGCATCTGGAGGATGCGCCACCGTCGGTGAGCGAACTCGCGCCCGAACTGGCAGAGGTGGGCGACGTGATCGCGCGTGCAATGGCCAAGTCCAGGGACGATCGCTTCGCGACCTGCCACGAGCTCGCGATGGCGGCCGGACGCGCGATCGAAGCTCCGACTCCAACCCCACCGGCCGTCCGCGCTGCGGAGGGTACGCGACCGAGAGCGCGATCGCGTGCGCGACACGCCCGCCGCCGACGCATCGCGTTCCTCTCGGGCGCCGTCGTTGCCGGAGTTGCCTTCGTGACGGCAGCAGCCTTGCTCCTGCCATCGCTCATCGGCCCCACTCGCAACGGAGGACCACCTGGCCGGCAGGGCTCCCCGTCTGGGCCGGTCGCACCCCCGAAGTTGTCGTGGACCCCGATCCCGGATGTTCGCAACGTGCTGGGCGGCGCAGGGAACCAAGCGCTCGCGGCAGCGGCCAAAGTGGATGGGACGCTCCTGGCCGTCGGTCACGACGAATCGGGAGGCACGGACGACGCGGCCGTTTGGACCTCGTCGAACGCGACCCGATGGGAGCGGGTCCCAGGCGACGCTTTCGTGAACAGCGGTGAGGAACGGATGGAGGGGATCGCCGTGGTGGATGGCGTTGTCGTTGCGGTCGGCGCGGAGGTCACCGGGGGAGACACCGACGCCGCGGCGTGGACCTCCTCGGACGAGGGCACGACGTGGCAGCGGGTCGACCCCATCACGAGCGGGCTGCACGAGCCCGGGAATCAACTGCTGCACCGTGTGGTCAGAGGGCCGGCGGGTCTCGTGGCCATGGGTCACGCGGCCACGGGCGAGAGCATCGACGCGTCGGTGTTCGAATCGCCGGACGGGATCGAATGGACCCGTCACAGCACACCTTCCTTCGGAGGCCCGGGACACGAGGAGATGTTCGACGCCGCAACCTTCGGCGATGAGTTGATCGCAGTGGGATTCCGAACCACGGATGCCGGTGATAAGGACGCCGCCGTGTGGGTGGAGTCGGGGGGCGCGTGGTCAAGGATCGACCAGGACGCGCTCCGGGCCGCAGGAGAACAGCAGATGAACGCGGTCCTGCCCGCCGGGCCGGGCCTGGTGGCGGTAGGAACCGACGATTCCGGCGGCGGAGACGACGCTGCGGTGTGGACATCGACCGACGGCCGGACATGGACCCGGGTTCCTCACGTGGAGGCGACGTTCGGCGGACGGGGAGCGCAGAGGATGTCCTCGCTGAGCGTCTTCGCCGGTACGATCATCGCCGCCGGATACTCCGAGACCGCCGCCGGGGACTCGAACGGGGCCATCTGGCTCTCCACCAATGGAACGAATTGGGCGAGGCAAGGTCCCATCGCCTCGTCGCCCCTGGGAGGTCAGGGTCGGCAACGGATCAACGGCCTCGTCGTGATGGGGCAGAAGCTCGTGGCCGTCGGTTCGGAGACCAGGACGTTGGACGATCAGGGGGCGGTGTGGATCGGCAAGGTGGAGTCGGCCTAGTCCCGAGTAGCCTATCGCTGTGGCGGGACCGGCCTCGGTCAGGCGAAGCCGATCTTCGTCACGAACGCGTCGCGATCGCCCCTGTTGACCTTCCCCGCGAACGCCCCGTGGGTCTCCCCGGCGATGTAGGCCGCCTCCGCGTTCACGGTTAGGGCCGAACCGGCGTCGAAGTCGTTGGTCCCGAACTGTGTCGTCCAGAGCTGCACGCCACGCGCGTTGTACTTCGCCAGGAACGCGTCGGTCTCGCCGAGCGAAGTCTGATCGGGGATCGCCCCGTCGGTGGAGCCGGCGACGAAGATCCCCGCTGCCGTCGCGGCCACGCCACGGACGTCATCGATCACGGGCGAGCCGAACTGCCGCGTCCACACCTCCTTACCATGGTGGTCGAGCCGCCGAACGAACCCGTCGATCCCTCCCTGCGCCACCTGCTCGGGGAACGTCCCGTCCGTTGATCCCCCCACATAGATAGCCGACCGCCCGGCGGACATGGCCATGATCCCGTCGGTGTCGGTCGTGCCGAACTCGGACCCCCACCATTCGGACCCGTTCGACCGGTACGCCTGAACGAACCCGTCGAATCCTCCGTCACTCGCGGACTCGAACGCACCGTCGGTCGAGCCGGCGACGTAGACGCCGAGGAAGTCCACGGCGACGGCGCGGACGTCGTCGGTGAGCGCGGTCCCCACCTGCCTCGTCCACAGCTCGGTGCCCCCGTGGGTGAACTTCCGAACGAACCCGTCCACGCCTCCCCTTCGGGCAAGCCCGAGCCTGCCGTCGGTTGTGCCGGCGACGTACACATCTCCGCCGTTCACGGCCAACGCAAGAGCCCGGTCGTCTCCGGTCGAGCCGAACTCGCGGGTCCACAGCACGTTACCTTGGAGGCTGTACGCGCGGACGAACGCGTCGATGCCCGCCCGATGGTTCTGTCCGTGAAGAGCCCGATCGGTCGAGCCGGCCACGAAGATGGTGCTCGCGGTCGCGGCGACGGCCAACGCCTGGTCGATCCCGGACGTGCCGAACTCGTCGGTCCACAGCTCGCGGCCTTTCGAGCCGTATGCCCGGATGAAGGCGTCGGTCCGGGCTCGGAAGTCCTGGCCGGGCAAGGCCAGGTTGGTTGACCCAACGACGAACACCCGATCGGTTGCCTGGGCCAGCCCCTGGGCAAGGTCGTAGCGGAGGGTCCCGAACTGCTCGGTCCATTCGGGCTTGGGGGCCGGCGTCACCGAGCCGCACCCCACATGGGCCACCAGGCAGTCGGCCACGAGTTGGTCCAGCCTGGGCTGCTGCCAGGTGTTCCAGAAGTCAGAGTGCAGGGTGTAGTAGGCGCCGCTCGAGAGCGTGAGGTCAACGGTCCCGTCCGGGTTCAGCGGGTTCATGACCCCGAAGTGGATACGCTGACTGACCCTGGCCAGGACGTGGTTGAAACCCGGCGGACAGCTCCCGGCGACCGCATAGACGACGTCGGAAGGCTCGAGCCCGACCCCATCCCAGCAATTCGGCATATCGACGACGCCGACGACTCCATCGACGAACCGGTATTGCGCCCACGGCCGGCAGTCGTACGGTGCGTCCATCTTCGGCGTCTTCACTGGGCCGGACGCTCCGCAGTACCAGAACACGTGCGGGTTGTCGGCCGCCGAAAGGGCGTCCTTGTTTCCCCCGACGAACTTCAAGCCCTGGGGGATGGTCTCGACTGCGACGTCCTTCACCCCCAGGTAGTAGATGCGCATCACGCGCGGCTTGATGGTCACACCACGGAGGGAGGCCGACGGGGACCAGTACCCGGCGGTATCGCTGGGGATCCGGCAGTTCGTGGTCCCGGCGAGCATCGACGCCTGCGTCGAGTAGGCGTTCGTCGTCTCGTTCCCGAAGAAGTCGTGTCTGTGCGAAGCGCCGGGCAGGCCGGGGAAGACGATCGGATCATCCATGGCCGCGTGTGAGAATGGGCACCGAACCCAGAACTGTCCCGCGGGCGCGTCGGCCTCGGCGCGCGACGGGACGAGTCCCGTGAGCAGCGTGAGCATCGCGATCGCGGCAACGTGACGGGAACGAGGTCCGATCGACTTCCCTCGCACAGCACCCCTTCCGATCAGGCCCCTCCGATCACGCCCGGGCGGAACCTAAGCCACGGACCCGGCCAGCATAGAGAAGGTTCCCGCGGTGGCAAACATCCCGGCTGAGTCTAGGTACGATCGCCGAGTGACGCGAGCGATCGGAGCGACGCTGGGGCTCATGGCATGCACCGCGCTCCTGGCCCCGCGGGCAGACGCCCTGGGTTCTGCAGGGAAGGGTGCCGCGCAGCTTGTCGACCCGTCCTCGCTGCAGCCTCCGATCGTGTGGAAGAAGATCCCGTTCGGCGCCAAGCGCAAGCAGCAGATGGCGGCTTACTCGAAACGGCACTACGGCGAGCGGACCTGGGAGCTCACCGACCCACGCGTCGTGGTGGAGCACTACACGGACGGTCCGTCGTTCTCCAGTGCTTGGAACACCTTCGCGGCGAACAGCCGGCATCTGGGCGAGATGCCCGGCGTCTGTTCGCATTTCATCGTCGACACGGACGGCACCATCTACCAGCTGGTCAACATGGCGATCCGGTGCCGCCACGCCATCGGGATGAACTGGACGGCGATCGGCATCGAGATGGTGGGGACCAGCGAAGCGCAGATCCTGCACCGCAGGCCCCAGCTCCGTGCCGCGCTGGAGTTGACGCTGTGGCTGCTGGCGAGATTCGGCATCGAGGTCCGAAACGTAATCGGGCACGCGGAGACCCTCATGAGCCCGTACCACCACGAGCTGTATCCGTCCTGGCGGTGCTTGACCCACAGCGACTGGCAGCACCAGTACATGCGGATCTTCCGGCGCAAGCTGAAGCGGATGGCCACTCGGGCAGGAGTGCCGATCGGACCCCGGCCGCAGTGGGTCGATCCGAACTGCTGAGGTAGGCAAAGCCCCCGGGACGCACTCGTGCGTCCCGGGGGCTTCGCCCTCACGAGGCAGCTGGTCAGGCCGTGGTGCCGGTCGGTTTGGCCGTCTGCTCTACCTGGTGGCCGGCCTGCTCGACGCGCTCACCCGCCTTCTGGATCTTGCGTCCGGTGTGTTCGACCACGTCGCCCACCTTGTAGCCGGCTTCGGTTGCCTTTTCCGTTCCACGTGTGGCCATCTGGTTCATCTGGCCGCGCATGTCGTTCATCCATGCCTTGGCCCGCTGGAACGTTCCCGTCCTGGTACCCACGGCGTAGATCGCGCCGGCCGCCAGAAGCAACCGGAACAGGCGGAAACGGCGCTTCCTGGGCTCCTCCACCGTGAACTCGGCCCTCTCCAGCAGGTCCAGGACTCGCTGGCGCTCGGATCGGGTCTCCTCCAGCTCGTCGCGAAGCACCCGGTTCTCCGCCTTCAGCTGCTCGTTCTGGGACTCTGCCCGATCGGCCTTCATCTCCATCATGCGCTGTCGTGCCCCGGTGCGCATGCGTTCCATCCGGCCGGTGATGTCCATGGCCATGATTGCCTCCTTACGAGACGTCCCGTCTAACCCTGCATACCCAGTTGGGCGTCTTTCTACCCTCCAATGAACATCCCAATAGGTCAACCCCTCCGGGCGAAGCGATGAGGCTGGAATGGGGGCAACCCTGTGTTTCGGCAGGTTGTGGCGCGTGTACAGGGCGGTGAATCGCCAAGGGCCAGGAGACCAGATGCCAGATCAGAATGACAGGAACGGTCAACCCGCATTCGATCTCGGATGTGCGCCTGCCTCCACCTTGTGGTTCAGTCGGGGAGCAGGGGTACCGACGGGCCTTGGTCGCGGCCGAGGAGCACGGCCCTGGTGATGGCGGCCGACCCGAACCGGTCCCGCACTTTGTCGACTGTGGCGTCGATGGGATGAGCGAGCGGACGATCGAACGGCAACGCGAGTTGGATGGCGCTGTCGTCATCGAGGTTGCTCAGGGTTACACCGACGAGCGTGATGCCCTGACTCCGGATCATCGGCATGGCCGCCGCGAGCAGCCCTCTCGCCGTGGTGAGGATCGTCTGGGTGTTCGCGGTCGCCTCCGACAGGGTGTGCGACCGTGTCGCGCGCGAGAGGTCGTCGAACCGCAGCCGAAGCACAACGGTGCGGCACACTCGGTGAGCGGCGCGAAGCCTGCGCGTCAGGCGATCGACCAGCGCGACGAGGTCGGCATCGAGGGTCTCAGCTGATCTTGGTTTTCGGCCGAGCGCGCGCTGCGTCCCCATCGAGTGGCGACGACGGCCCACCTGGACCGGCCGCGGATCCCGGTTCTGGGCGAGGGCGTGGATATGACGGCCGGCTGCCCGGCCGAGCATCCGAACCAGCGTGGTCTCGCCAAGTTGTGCGACCTCCCCCACCGTCGTGATGAACCGGTCTCGGAGCTTGGTTGCGGTGACCGGTCCGACGCCCCACAGCCGTTCGACCGGAAGCCCGTGCAGGAACTCCAGCTCGCCGTCGGTCGGCACCACCAGCAGGCCATCGGGCTTGGCGACCCCGCTGGCCACTTTGGCCAGGAACTTGGTCCTGGCAACCCCTACCGTGACGGGCAGACCGACCCTCTCGCGGACGTCCCGACGCAACCGCACGGCGATCTCCGTGGGCGTGCCCGAGATCAGCCTCAGTCCACCAACGTCGAGGAACGCCTCGTCGATCGACAGCCCCTCGACGAAGGGTGTCGTGTCGTTGAACACCTCGAACAGTGCCTTGCTCGCCTGGCTGTAGGCATCCATGCGGGGATGGACGACGACCGCATGCGGGCACAGCCGGCGAGCCTGCGCCCCGCCCATCGGGGTGCGGATGCCACACGCCTTGGCCTCGTAACTGGCGGCGAGGACGACGCCGGCCCCCACGATGACGGGGCGGCCGCGCAGAAGAGGGTCGTCCCGCTGCTCTACCGACGCATAGAAGGAGTCGACGTCGGCGTGCAGGATCGTTGGTTCACTCGGCACGAACGTATGTTCGCATCTGAGGGCGACGTCAGGCTGGCTCGGCGGCCAGCGCTGAGCGCGCGAGGCCGGTCTGTTACGGTGGCCCGGTGACCAGGTCCGTGCTGGAGGACGCGTTCGGGCACCATGTGTGGGCGACGCTACGGTTGGTCGATGCGTGCCTCCCGCTCACCCCCGAGCAGTTGGGCATCGCCGTCCCGGGGACCTACGGCCCGATCCTGGAGACGGTGCGCCACCTCGTCGGGGCCGACTCCTCGTACCTGTTCGCCACGACCGGTGGGCGCACCCCCCTCATCGACGAGGACCAGATGGACCTCCCGGAGCTCCGGGCCGCGATGGAGAGCCACGGCCCTGCCTGGTCGGGGCTCCTGGGACAGGACCTCGACCCGGACGCCATAACCGTGAGGCATCGCGACGACGGGTCCGAGACCCACGCCCCGATGGGCATCCGGCTCGCGCAGGCGCTGCACCACGGGACCGATCATCGAAGCCAGATCTGCACCACCCTCACGACGCTCGGCGTCGAACCACCGGCCATCGACGTCTGGGACTTCGCCGGACAGGACGGCCGCCTCGTCGAACTCCCACCTACTTCATGACGACCTCTGTTCGGTCGCACCGCAAGGACCACTCCGGCGCGCCCCGATCCATCATTGCCCAGCGGGATCGGTGGCCGTTCCGAGTTCCGCCAACCGCCGCTCGAGCAGGCGCCGCTCAGCGTCGTCGTGGGCCAGCGCCAGCGCTCCCCGGCTGGCACGTCTCCGTGTACGAGAGGTCCGGGGCTAACGGGACTCCCGCCGCTCCGCTAGGAGCCCGGCTCGCGACCGAACGCGCGGAACGGCTCCGGCTCGTATTCGCTCAGAGCTCGCGACCAGCCGGTAAGGGCTTGCTTGATCGCCTCGTCCTCCCGCATGAGCCATGCGAGGTGCCGAAGACCATGCTCCACGACCTGGGACAGGTGCACCTGCGGCGGCGGGCCCGTCGCGTGGCCCCGTGCCAGCTCAGCCCGTGTGACCAGCTGGACCTCGTAGTTGTTGGGGATATGCCTGGGTGGCTCGACGGCCACGAGGAACGTGAGCAGGATCAGCTGGCGCACGACCCTCCAGGATGTGGAGTGCACCATGATCGGCATGAACCCCATCTCGGCCACGGCGTCGACGATCGATTCGTGCGGGTCCAGGTCGGGGTCCCACGGCGCCTGGACGGTCTGCCGCCCGTGGGGGGAGAGGTGTCGGATCCCTTCCCCGTCGAGGTAGAGCAGAACAGCTTCGAGGGATGGGCGGTCCACACCCGAACCCTATCGGCATCGCGAGATTGCCCGGCAGCTGCCCCATCCATCCGACCGTCCACAAGCCCGAGCGCTCTAGCGAACGTGCAATGAGCGAGGTTCCGCCCTTCCACCGCTTGTATCGTTGAACCGTTCGCGGCGGCCTGATGGGCGGGAGAGAATTCGGACAGGGATGATTCGTTACCCGGCTCAGGGCAATGACCAACCACGCGCCCGACCGCCGGTTGCGCTGCGCACTCGCCTCGCGGATGGATCGGGCTCACGGCACCGCCTCGGGTTGTCGGACCGGCGTCCTGCTCGACAGGGCGCCGAGATAGACCCCGAGGAGCACAATCGGCGCGCCAAGGAGGAGCGACGAGCTGACCGCCTCGTCCAGTAGGAGCGCACCCCCGATCACCGACACGATCGGGAACAACACGAACTGGTAGCTCGCGGCCGAGGCCGTCCATCGCGTGATCACGTAGACGAACAGGATGAACAGGAGCGGCGAAGCGGCCATCAGGTAGACCAGCGCCGCCCAGACCGAGGGGCTCGCCGGCGGCTCCCAGCCCTCGCCCGTCACGAGGGACAGGCCCAGCAAGAGGGTGGCGCCCACCGACATCCCCACGGCGTTCGTCACGACCGGATGGGCTGAAGGCAGCAGCTTCAGGACGATGCCCGACTCGGCGGCGGCCGTCGCAGCGGCCACGACGGCGAGGACCGAGATCAGCGCCACATCCCCGGAGAGCGCGCCGGACGACATCACCGCGATGCCCGCAAGCGCCGCGATCGCGCCGACGATCCCGCGCACATGCAGCTCCTCCAGCCGATGCGCCCCGGCCAGCAGCACCGTGAGGAGCGGGACCGAGGCCATGATCGTCCCGCCCAACCCGGCCGGGACCTCCTGCGAGCCCCAGTAGAAGAACGCGTACGCGAGGAGGAAGCTGAGGACCCCGTAGATGACGGCACCCGCGAGGGCCCGTCCGCGCGGAAGCGGATATCGCCCGCGTGCCACGAGCACCCACAGGATCAACGAAGCGACCACGAATCGAATGCCCGCTCCCCAGAACGGCTCGAGCTCCCGGTTGCTGAACCTGACGGCGACGATGTTCGAGCCGGCCAGCACGACGACGCCTGCGAAGGCCAAGAGGATTCGCCTGTCGGGACCGTCGCCCTGCGTGGCCGGAAGAGTGGAGGTGGAGCGCCCCTGGGTCACGTAATCTCCATCATCTCGCACTCAGGCCGATCCTTCCGCTGGTCTGGAGGGCTCGGTGCCGGCTCCAGCTCGATCTCACGGTGAAATCAGGGCAGGACCGCTAGTCGTCAAGTCGGCCCATGGTCAGGTTGACGGTCGTTCCGGTCATCCCGCTCGCCTTGTCGGAGGCCATGAAGACTGCCATGTTTGCCATCTCCTCGAGCGTCATGAGCCGTCGCGGGTGGGTCCTACTCGCGAGCATCTCTTGCCACTGTTCCCAGGTCATCCCCGATGCCTCGCGGCGTGGCTCGAACGCATCCTTGATCGTGGGCGTCTCCGGCATGGCATATGGTCGTAGACCGACCACGCGGATGCCCTGCGGTGCGAGCTCAGCGGATAGATCTCGGGTGAGTGCCTCCTTGGCCGCCTGCGCCGGACCGTAGCCTCCAACCAATGGGAGGCCCTCCCGCGAGTGGGCTGCGGTGACGGTCATGATGACACCCGATTTGTTCGAAACCATCCGCCGGGCCGCCAGCCGTGCGGTCAGGAAGTACGACGTCGTTAGGGTCGTGATCGGCAGGGAGAACTGCTCGACATTCAGCTCTGCGAGAGGGACACCCAGGATCGTCGCATTCGGGATGCCGACCGCGTTGAACGAGATGTCGACCCGCCCCGCCTTCTCGATCACGGACTGGAGATGCTCGTCCACGGCCTGCTCGTCGAGAGCGTCGACCTCCGCCGCCTCGGCGGATCCGCCGGCGGAAACGATCTCCTTGGCGACAACTTCGACGGGTGCCAAGTGGCGCCCGGTGAGAAAAAGCTTGGCCCCCGCAGACGCAAAGGCGCGTGCGACAGCGCTGCCGATCGCGCCTCCGGCTCCGTAGATCACCGCAACCTTGTCCTTCAGCATCATCTCTGGTTCCTTTCGCCGATCCCGGCGTCCAGCGTCGAGGATGTCATTCCGGCCAGCGTTCTCATCTCGCCGCCGGGCGTGCCTGGAAGCGCCAGCGGGTCTGGTTGAACATCTCGCCCCGGCCTGCCGGGGGCCCAACCCTCCCGGCCTTCCTGCCGAAACCGAAGACCTTCGATGGGGTCACTTCGAAGAAGAGAACGTCGCCGATCGGGAGGCGCCAACCTTCCCCGTACTTCGCAACGTACGTCTCAACCACGCGACGCAGCTTCGCGTCGTCGGTCACAGCTTTGGCCTGGCCCTCGACGACGATGTCGAGTCCCTCGTTGAGATCGTTGCTGCCCGTCGTGATGGAGACCTGCCTGTTCTTCGCCAAGTTCCTCGCCTTGCGCTCCCCATCACCGGTGGCGAAGTAGAGCGAGCCGTTCAGCCAGACGGCGATCAGCGGAACGACGTGCGGCCGCCCTTCTGGCCGGACTGTGGATAGCCAGAACACATCCGCCTTCTGCAGTTGCTCTTCAGCATCCGTCCACGGCAACGCTGTGGCTCCGGGGCTGCTGAACTCGGAGTCGAGATCAGTCACCGGGGCTTCGATGGTCACTTCTCTCTCCCTTCTCCTGTGAGCGATCCTCCTCGCTCAGGTTTGTTCCTCTTGGTCGCGAGCCAGGGTCGTCTGACCCGTCGACGATGCAGACACGATCACGAGGGGAATCTGGGCGCACACCATCCGCCCAGTTCTGGGCGCGGCCGGTGTCAATAAGGGGGGCGGACTGGGAGAGCGAAGGACGTGACGCTAGGGTGGAGAGGTGACGACCGATCTCATCACCAGGGCGCGAGCCGGGGACGGCGAGGCGTTCCGAGAGCTGACCGAGCCGTACCGTCGAGAACTTCAGGCGTACTGCTACCGGATGCTCGGATCCCTCCAGGACGCCGAGGATGCCCTGCAGGACACGTTTCTGGGCGCCTGGCAGGGCCTCGAAGGGTTCGAGGGACGGGCTTCGATCCGCACGTGGCTCTATCGGATCGCCACCAACCGGTGTCTCAACGCGCGTCGTTCAGCCAGCCGACGCCCGGCCAAGGAGTGGAACATCGCCGAGTATGAACCGCCCGAGCCGACGCGGCTCGGCGAAGTCGTATGGCTCGAGCCATTCCCCGACGCCCTCCTCGAGGGTGTGATGGACGTGCCTCTCGGGCCGGAAGCTCGGTACGAACAAGCCGAGTCGATCTCCATGGCGTTCGTCACCGCTCTTCAAGTACTGCCACCTCGCCAGCTCGCCGTCCTCGTCTTGCGCGACGTCCTCGGATTCCATGCGAACGAGGTGGCCGACATGCTCGACTCGACGATCGATTCGGTCAACAGCCTCCTCAAACGAGCTCGCGCCAACTTGCAGCGCCGGCTGCCGACGAGTGCCGATCGCGAACCGGCTCCCGCTCCCGACTCACCCCCCGAGCAAAGGACGGTGGCGGAGTTCGTCCGCGCGTACGAGTCCGGGGATCTCGACGCTCTGGTCGCCCTGCTCACCGACGATGTCTTCCTCTCGATGCCACCGTTCCCCCTCGAATACGAAGGCCGTGACGTCGTGGCTCGCTTCTACGCAAGCATGATCGGCTCGGGCCGGAGGTTCGACCTCGTACCCACGCGAGCCAACGGTCAGCCCGCGTTCGGGGCCTACCTCCGCGCCTCGACCGGCATCCGCCACGGGACCGGTCTCCTCGTCCTCACCCTCACGGGCGACCGGATCTGCTCCGTCACCCGCTTCGACAACAGCGTGTTCCCATGGTTCGGGCTGCCGCGATCGCTTCCTAGCCGATAGGCAGATTCCGAAGGGCTCGCGAGCGTGCGTCCACGCTCAGGTTTCGGCGTAGAGAGGGCCGCCTGTCCGGCCATCGCGCGGCTCGAGGACGACGACCGCCGTCTGATGGGGGCGCCGTGCAGCGTAGCCGTCCAGGTTCTGGTCCAGTTCGCGCCAAAGCTGCCACAGCCGTTCACGCTCGCCGCCCACTGCGGCCCTGCCGAGCACGTCGCGCCGAGTACCACCAGCCAGCTCGACGAGCGCCTCCGGGCGGGCCTGCAGGTTCAACCACCAGGCTGGCTCGGGCGCACCCCATCCGTTCATGGCCATCGAGACCAGGTTGTCCCCGTCCTCGTAGTAGCCGAGGATCACGCTCCGCGGCTTGCCGCTACGCCGGCCTCTCGTGGTGAGCCGCAGGACGCCCCACTTTCCCGAGCGCGGAGGCCACAGCCCCTTGCGCCCCCCACTTGCTCGAACGATCCGTCGGTGCACGTGCCAGGCGGTCACGACGAACCACCGAGGTGGTAGGCGAGCCTTGCCTCCGGCCATGGCCACTCCTCCTCTCGCGGACGACCTCACCATAACTCCGCCAGTGAGTGGAGCACGGCAGGATCCGACGACGCGGACTCCGGCGCCGCCCCGCTGTGCCGGCGCAGATTTCGCGAGCAGTGCTTGGTTGATGGTTGGTGGTTGGTCGGTCGGTTCTACGTCGCCCACTACCGAGAGCACCGGATCGAGGTACGACGAGTGCGGCCCTAGCCCGACCGGGGCGAGCCGCTCGTGGGGCCTGGGTCGGCTACAGCTCGCTTGACGCGGTGAGG
>DASSSA010000017.1:0-5468 GCA_035701505.1 Actinomycetota bacterium | reverse complement strand
CCCCCTCAGCGACCTGGGGAGCGCCCCCGGGCCGGGCGGGCACCAGCAGTGGTCCGCGATCAGCGACTGGTACCGGCCCTAGCTATGGCGCGGCAGCTGGACGAGGCCTGAGTAGCTCACCGCGGGGCACGTGGTCCCCCCAGCCGACCGCGAGAGACCTTGTTGTCCGCGCCCTCCGAAACGATCCCTTCGATGAAGCCCAAACTTCCTCTTGCACCGCAAGATAGACTGCGACGGCTGCGACCATGACGCCCGCGATGAGCTGCTTATCCACCGGGATCTCCCTCCTCTTAGTCGATATCGGAGCCCAGGACAACCATATGTTTCGACCTCTGTTCCAGGTGAGCCCGCACCACCTCTTCCAGCGTGAGCTTCCCCGACCGGACAAGCTCCGCCAATAGGTGGCCGTTTGGCCGACCGTCCGGACCCTGCTGTCCTCCCCACGGCTGCTCAGTATGCGCCGCTCATGCCGGCGGGACAGGCAGGAACGCGATGTCTTCCCAAGGCCCATGGATTGGAGGGAAGGGCGAGGAGTCGCCAAGACCGAGGGGGCGCCGGTGCTTTTCGCAGGCGCGGGTCCGAGCCTGGGCGCCTTCCGCTCAACGTCGGAGGGCACCTTCGGTGTGGTGTGGTCCGGGCGATACCGGCAGCCTCGACCGGCGGCCCGAGCCGTGCCTTAGGGCCAGGTCCAAATGCCCTGCTCACGAGCGTGAACCGAATAAATGCACCCCACGCGTTGACCACCGCCCCGTGAGTCCAGGCGGCTCCGAGTTGATCCGAGCAGGGGCCACTTGTAGATTGGCCCGGCCAAGCCTGCGGCCACCGGGGAGGTGGTGCGGCTCGCCCATTTGTGTGTGGAAGCACCAGGTCCTTCTCGCTGTACCCGGGCGGGGTCGCGCTCGGGCTGTTCACGAGAAAGGGAATCAGGAATGGGCAAGCGATATCTCACGCTCGCGGTTGTCTTCGCGCTGGCGATGAGCATCGGAGGGGTCGCCCACGCCCACGATCCCGACGACATCGACAGCGGCGATGACATCAGCGAGTTCCTGAGCCACCAGCACGGAGGAACAGGCGGGCATCTCCCGGCCACCAGCCAGAACGTCGAGCTGGTGGGGAAGCTGCGGGTCCATGACGCGGCGCCGGGGATCATCGCCGATGTCGGCGAGTTCGGGAATTTCGCGTACCTGAACCAGTTCTCACCGGGGTGCGCGGCGGACGGCGCCGGGGGCACCTACGTGGTAGACATCTCCAACCCGGCGAACCCGGTGGAGGTTGGGTTCCTGCCGGCACACGCCGGCTCCTACCCCGGCGAGGGTAACCAGGTCATCCACGTGGATACCGCCTCGTTCGCTGGCGAGATCCTGGCGGTCAACAACGAGATCTGCGGGGCCGGAGGGGTCGGAGGCTTCGACCTGTGGGACGTCACCAACCCGCTGTCGCCCGTGCTGCTCGCCCGGGGGGCCGGTGACACGGACGAGGGAGCGCATCCCGCCCGGCAGTACCACAGCGTGTTCATCTGGCAGCAGGCCGGCAAGGCTTATCTGGTGGGCTCTGACGACGAGGAGACCCCCTTCACCGACATCGACATCTTCGACATCAGCGATCCAACGAACCCGCAGCTCATCTCGGAGACGGGGCTGCTGAAGGATCTCGATCCCGTGGCGGTGGGCCCGTACGGGAACGGGACCACGAACTTCAACCACGACATGGTCGTCCGCAAGATCGGGAATACCTGGACGCTGCTTTCCTCGTACTGGGACGCGGGCTACATGGAGTTCAACGTCAACGACCCGGCGCATCCGAAGTTCCTCGGTGACACCGACTTCACCGACCCCGACCCGGAGTTCCCGACCTTCAGCCCGGCTGAGGGCAACGCCCACTACGCCGAGTTCGACCGCAAGGGCCGGGTGTTCATTGGCACCGATGAGGACTTCTCTCCGTACCGAACGAGGTTCGAGGTGCTCTCAGGTCCGGCGGCCGGTCAGTACCCGGCTGGCGAGTTCGGGTTCACCCAGCCGATCGCCACGCTGGCGGACCAGAAGCTGAACGGTCCGACGGTCTTCGGCGGCTACGGGTGCAACGACGACGTGGCGTCCATCCCGCCGCCCTCCGTCCTCGGGCCCCTTGCCCCGGGCGAGGAGGCGATCGTGGTCTTCCAGCGCGGCCCCGTTCAGGACCCGAACCACCCTCACGGGGCCTGCCGGTTCGACGAGAAGATCCAAAACGGCGCGAACGCGGGCTATGGCGGCGTCATCGTGGCCAACCACCACACCGGCTCCGGGGGCGGAGCCTTCCCCGACGCCTTCACCTGCGGCGGCGGCAATCCGCGTTCGATCCCCGCGATATGCATCGGGCACCGGTCCATGCACCTGATGTTCGGGACGACACCCAACTACTCCGTCCCCTACCCCTCGCCGGCGCCGGACGAGCCAACCCCAGGGACCCTGGGCCCGGACGTGCAGGCTCAGACGGCGTTCGACGGCTGGGGATACATCCACCTGTACGACGCGAACACCCTCAAGGAGATGGACACCTACGCAGTTCCCGAGGCCAAGAACTCGGCGTACGCCACCGGGTTCGGGGCCCTGTCCATCCACGAGGTGACGTTCTCGCGCAACCGCGACCTCGCCTACCTGTCCTGGTACGACGCAGGGTTCCGGGTGGTGGACTTCAGCACCGGCCAGCTCCAGGAGGTCGGCCGCTTCATCGACACCGGCGGCAACGACTTCTGGGGCGTCCAGCTCCACAAGGCGCCGGATGGCACGGAGCTCGTCCTGGCCAGCGATCGCGACTCGGGTCTGTACATCTTCAGGTACACCGGCTAGCGGTTCGCGCAACTGCGGTGGTGGGCCCGTCGGCATAGCCCGCGGGCCCACTCACCTTCTGCCGCTCATTCGGATCGCCGTTCCAGGCCCGCGAGAGGGGTCCAACCTCCGGTCGAGTTGAAGACGGGAGGACGGTGGCTGAAGACATGTGAAGTCCTCCGACCGGCGGTCAGAAGACCTGTCCAGTCGCGGCCGGATGAGACCTCGTAAGACTGGTGAAGTAGAAGCGCTGGTCGGGTTCCCGGACGCCACCTGGATCACGGGTGTCGTCGTTGAGCAGGGCAACACGTTGGCGGACGAGTTCACGTTCGTGGGGACACACACCGGTCCGTTCCTGCTGCCGGACGGCACCGAGCTCCCTCCCACCGGCAAGCGGGTGGAGATCAAGGCCATGGATATGGTGCAGGTGTGCGATGGGAAGTTCGTCATCGACAACCTGTACTCCGAGAGCATGGCCGTCCTGGTCGGGCTCGGTCTCGCCCGCATGGCGCGACCGCGTGATCGAGTTGTGATGAGTTGACCGTCCGTCGTGCCGGCGCCGGTCGAGCCGTTCAGGCCGGGACGCGGAGCTCCACCCGACGGCACCGCTCGCACGCCAAGAGCTCGAGCTTCAGCATCTCCTCGCCGAGCTCCGCCAGCTCACTGAACAGCAGCTTCCATCCTTCGCTGGTGCCACCGATCCGGAACTCCTCGACGCCCATCGAGTGGAGCGTCCCACCGCAGCGCAGGCAGGGGTCTCCGGTGGCCGTCGGTGCGCGATCCATCGTCGTCCCCCTTCATCGACGGGCGCCGGCGAGCCGGCCGACCGTACCCCGCATCACCGGTCTCAGGTGAGGGCTGCTTCAGGGCGGTGAGATCCACCAGCACGGCCCACCTCTCGCCGAGATACCAGCAACAGCCGATTCAGCGCTTGATGCGAAGTCGCAGCCGCTGACGAAGCCGCACCGGGCGTCGGAGGTCTGGTCCGACTCCCCCCGAGGGTACGGACCTGCGACAGGCCGCAACAAACGCTGACGTTCCTTCGCCGTTGGCAAACCGTTGGCAACGACCTCCTTCTCCATGGTCCAGGACGGGACCAGCTTCAGAATCCGCTGATCGTGCACAGCCGCTTCCTTTGCCGTCACTTGTTCCCGCATCGAGCCGGCGAAGGAGGCTGCCCATGCGGGGACACGTCCGGAAGCGCCGAACCTGGGAGTTCATCGTCGGACATCCCGCCTCATCCGCTCACCGGCCGCAGACGCCAGAAGAGCAAGGGCGGCTTCGCCACGAAGAAGGAGGCGGAGAGCGCCCTACACGAGTTCATCCACTACGTGGAAGGAGGCTGGGATCCGAGTCCCGAGCGCATCGCTCTCACCGGCACTGTTGCATTGGCCGTTGAGGCACGCCAGCAGCAAGACTCCGCTGATGAAATCTCAGCGATACCTGAGGGGTACCAATACCGCGATTCGTCTCCCAACGTGCGGTCCGTAGGATGCGCGGATGTTGTTCTCTCTCCTCTACATGGTGGTCCGCGGTGTCCTCCGACTGGCTCCGGTGGGTGACGAGCGAGACCGTGAGGCAGAGATCCTCGTCCTCCGCCACCAGGTGAAGGTCCTGAAGCGCAAGACCCGCCGCCCGAAGCTCTCGCGCCTGGACAAGCTGTTCCTCGCCGCAGCCTCACGCGTCCTCCCCAAGGAGCGCTGGTCAAGCTTCGTGGTCACGCCGACCACCCTGCTCCGCTGGCATCGCGAGCTCGTACGTCGCAAGTGGACCTACAAGGCCAAACGAACGGGGAGGCCGCCCATCGATCCTGGGGTACGCGAGCTCGTGATCCGCATGGCGAAGGACAACCCGAGGTGGGGCTACATGAGGATCCAAGGGGAGTGCCGCAAGCTCGGTATCCGAGTGGGAGCGAGCACGATCAAGCGACTGCTCCTTGGGGAAGGACTCGGACCCGCACCCAGAAGGGTGGGTCCGAGCTGGTCCGAGTTCCTGCGCTCCCAGGCCGAGGGGATCCACAGTCCACGCCTTCCCCCCTCCGCTCGCGATCCTCGAGCCCGGCGGCCCGGAGGGAGAAGCAGACCCCCACTGGCCGAAGCATCGGTCACGCCGTGGCCGAGGACAACCCCCGTCGATTTCGTCTACCAGCGCGACCGGCGTTCCGCACGAACCTTGCGCATCGGAACAAGGGGCCACCGGGGCGCAGGCCCATGGGCGCAACCATCGCCTCCAGCGCCCTTGCCCACCGGACGATCGAGGGTCAGACTTGAAAAGCTGCCCCCCATGCGCAAGGGAGGGCGATGATGGTCAATTCGGTGAGCCCGCCGTCCGCCTCCGGGCAAGAGGGGCACCCACCGGTTCAGCCCGCCACATCACCAGTGGCGACCGCACCGCCAGCGAAGCTTAGACCGGCCCGCGCTTGGTACTGGGTTGCCCTACTGCTGTTCGTCCTGGGGGCGGGCTGGCTGGTAGGCGGCCTGGTCGTGCTGGCCGGGCGGATCGAATCGTTCCAGCGGGTGGCCCTCCCGGGGAGTGGCGAGGTCAGCCTGGACCACAGGGGGGGCTATTTGATCTATTACGAAGGGCCTGGCGCTGCCGCGGGGAACATCCCCGCCTTCAGGATCAACGTGAAACCACGCTCAGCTTCGGCCACCGTGCAAGGCC
>DASSSA010000016.1:0-13834 GCA_035701505.1 Actinomycetota bacterium | reverse complement strand
CCGGACGTCGCCCGACGCGTCGACGAGCGCGAGCGGCTGGTGGAACCAGATGGTCACGTCGGGCTCGATCCGCCGGATCAGACGCATGGCGATCCGCGTCTCGCGTTCGGACGCGGGTCGCCGCCCGGGGTAGTAGCGGCCGCGTGGGCCAGGGCGCCAGCGGTACGGGAAGTTGCGGTTCAGGTCGACACCGCGCGCGTTCTGCCGCGTGTGTGCCGCCCGACCGTCCGGGTTCAGGTTGGGCAGGATCCAAAGGTCCAGGAAGGAACGAGATCGGCCGCTCTGCAGCCGCCGCGCGATCCGGACCCCCGCGCACTCGTCGCCGTGGATGCAGCCGACCACCAGTACGCGGATCTCGTCGGGATCGCCTCGATGGAACACGCGGATCGGCCGGCCCTCGTAAGACTGACCGAGCAGCTCTCGTTCGTCGACGGTCGGCGCCGCCGAAGCCGATATCGAACCGAGGACGGTGATCGCGACGACCGCCGCGAGGGCGATCGATCTCCGCACAACTCGAGGTGCTCTCAACCCCAGAACTTCCACCAGGGGCGCTTCGGCTTGGGGGCCTCTCCCCGCTCGGCGGCCTCCTCGGCGTGGATGCGTTCGGCCTCGTGCGCGAGGTGCTCCTGCCGAGCCTGCTTGTCGATCTCTTCCTTCTCGGCACCCCAGCGTTGGGCTCCCAGAGCGCGCTCTCCGTGGCCACCGGGTCCTTGCATGGACATGTCGGCTCCTTCCCCAGTTGGCGATGCAGTTTACGGCTGCCTCGGAGTGCTGATCCGCCTTGGCGGCCGACCGGCCGCCCGAACCATCATCGGCCGACGCCCAGCCGACCTCCTCCTCGATGTGCGGAGGGAGCGGCGGACGCCGCCCCCACTCACGGCAACACTGGTATCCGAAAATGCGGCGCTTGCGATCCCCGCCCGCGCTAGCCTAGATCGATGGCCTTGCCAGCAGGAAGATCCGAGCTCCGTCTCGTTGTCGAAACATCGAGCGGCACGTTCGTTCGGACAATTCAACCGGCAACTCCACTTGCGCCTTCTATCACCCAAGGTCGGTCTGCCGAGGCGGCAACGGAGTCGGCGGCTGTAAAGCTCGGTCTTCCTGATTTCGTCTTCTCCGCTGGATTGGTCTCTCGGGGATCAGGAACCCGGGAGGTCGGAGATCGTTTGGTCATCGTCGGTAGCCAGGGAATCGTCGTTCAAGTCAAGAGTCGATCGGACCCCGGGGAGTCGCAGCCAAGAGTAGTCAATTGGCTGCGCAAATCAATCGCCAAGGCGACTCGACAAGCCTCGGGAACGGTGCGAACCCTTCGTGGCAACCCTCAGTGGCTCTCGAATCTGCGTGGACGGCAACTTAATATCAAGGGGCATGTCGAGTGGGCTGCTGTCGGGATTCTGGATCACGAAGCACCTCCGGCGAGACGCGCCTGCATCATCCCGCCATACCGCGATGACACGTCGGATGTGCTCCCGGTGGTCGTGTTCGGGTGGCAGCTGCGGGAGATCGACCGTCTCTTGGGCGTAAGGCGGGAGTGATGTCGGTTTCGGGGGGACGCTCTCGCGCGGGTGTCCGGGTTGCGAACTCGCGGGCGCGCCGCCCAACCCGCCCTTAAGCGCAGGACTTCGTTGAGGAGAAGGTGAAGGTCGATCAGGAAACGAAGCGCGTCGACATGTTCCTATCTCCGTACTTTGGGTGGGCCGTCGAGCACCTGGTCGAGGCAATCGCCCCAGATCTATTCGAGGGCGAGGCGCCAGAGGTTCCGCGCTACGAGGCGAGCCGCCCACGAGGCTCAACCGGGGACGTGGACTTCTGGACATCGAAGCGAGTCCGAGAGGTCGTGCATTCACACGTGAACTATGTCGTCGCCGACACCGCGAGATGGGAGCAGGCGGCGAGCTACTACATCGACACGAGCGAAGGAGTCGAAGCGTTCGTGAAGAACCAGGGCCTGGGCTTTGCCATCCCATACCTCGATAACGGGCAACCGCATGACTACACCCCGACTTCATCATCAAGATGAAGAACGGAACTTACCTAATCCTTGAGGCTCCACGTGGACCGCGTTCCGTCGGCGGTCCTCTACACCGCTGTCATTCCATCGTCGTGTCTAACGCGGCTTGCATTATCTGCAGGGGGCGATCTCCAGAGGCGTGACTCCAACCCAAGGAACTGGCTGGTGCTGTGACGTCCCCTTTCGGCCCGACGGTCGGCGAGCTACCAGCGGCCTGATGTCACGCGGCGACGTGAGCCCACGCGCAGCAGCAGGACGAGCACGGCAGCGACCAGGATCGAGGCGATCCAGTCCACGCCCTGGGTTTCGGCGAACACCTCGCCGGCCAGCCACCCGCCGATGACGGCGCCGACCACGCCTACCAGCAGCGTGCCCAGCAGCCCCAGAGGATCGCGGCCAGGCACGATCAGCCGTGCCACCAGCCCTACGACCAGGCCGATCAAGATGTAGGCGAGGATCGAGGCCAGATCCAGGTGTATGCGGATATCGCCCTTTGCCGCCAAGGCGGCCAACGCTTCCCATGAAGTAGTCATGACGCTTGTTTACCCCGAATTCGCCGCTCGAACCCCCGGGCAGCGTTCCGCGCGAGTCTTGGTGCTTGAGCGCACTGATATCGTTTTCGATATCATATGGCCATGACTGCCGGGGCGTTCCTGAGGGAGGCGCGGCGGTCCGCGAGGCTCAGCCAGCGGGAGCTCGCTCGTCGGGCCGGCGTGGCGCAGCCGGTGCTCTCACGGATCGAACGAGGGCACTCCTCGCCCAGGTTCGACACACTGGACCGGCTCCTTCGCCAGTGCGGGAAGGGGCTCGAATTGGTCGAGCGACCCGGCCTCGGGGTGGACCGGTCGCTCATCAGGGATCGCGTGCGCCTGACACCCGGCCAGCGGGCCCGGCTGGCCGCTCGGGAGTGGGAGCGAACCCGGGCCTTTGACCGGCGCGACCGGCCGACCACGTGAACGAGCCGCGCTTCGACCCCTTGGCCGTCCTGCGGACCCTGGTGGACCAGGGGGTTCGGTTCGTGCTGATCGGCGGGTTCGCCGCCGCGATCCGCGGATCGCCGGTGATCACCGGCGACATCGACATCTGCTATGCGCGAGACGACGACAACCTCGAGCATCTCGCCACGGCACTGGGGAAGTTAGGGGCGACCCTTGGCGGAGTGCCGTCCGACGCCCCGTTCCAACCGGACGCGCAGACCCTGAAAGCCGGAGACCACTTCATGTTCGCGACGAACGAGGGCCCGCTCGACTGCTTCGGCACTCCCGCCGGGACCGACGGGTTCGCGGACCTCGACCCATCGGGCACGGTCGAGGACCTCGACGGGCTGGTGGTCCGAGTGGCCTCGGTGGACGACCTCATCCGGATGAAGCGGGCGGCCGGCAGGCCGCAGGACCTGATCGCCGTCGAATGGCTGGCCGCGCTCCGCGACGAGCTCGACCGCTGAGACCGGCGTCTAGCCGTCCGTGGCTTTCGGGTCCGACTCGACGATGTGGTCGGGTGTGTGGTGCGCCGCTGAGACGGCTGGGATCCGACCCAGCCGGCCCGCCTGGTAATCCTCGAACGCCTGGAGCAGTTCGTCACGCGTGTTCATCACGAACGGCCCGTACCACGCCACGGGCTCACGGATGGGACGGCCGCCCAGCAGCAGCGCCTCCAGGGCAGGCGATCGTGACTCCTGGACGGAGGCGGCCTCGAGCGTGATGACATCACCGGGACCGAACACGGCGAGCTCACCGGTGGCGATGGGTCGTCGTTCGGAGCCGATCGTGCCGGCGCCGGCCAGGACGTAGGCCAGGGCGTTGAACTCGGGGCGCCAGGGAAGTTCCAATCGCGCCCCGGGCGAGATCGTCGCATGCAGCATGGTCATCGGCGTGTAGGTCTGGCCCGGTCCCCTCCGGCCCGCCACGTCGCCGGCGATCACGCGCACGAGCGCACCGGCGTCGGGGGAGGCGAGGAGGGACACCTCGTTCGCACGGAGGTCCTGGTACCGGGGCGGCGCCCACTTCTCCGCTTTGGGGAGATTGACCCACAGCTGGATCCCGTGGAACAGGCCGCCGCTCGCCACCAGTCGCTCGGGTGGGCGCTCGATGTGCAGGATCCCTGCGCCGGCGGTCATCCACTGCGTGTCGCCGTTCGTGATCACGCCTCCGCCGCCGTTCGAGTCCTGGTGTTCGAACACGCCGTCGAGGATGTACGTGACCGTCTCGAACCCGCGGCGCGGGTGCCACGGCGTGCCCCTGGCCTCGCCGGGCGCGTATTCCACCTCGCCCATCTGATCCATGTGGACGAAGGGGTCGAGGTCGGTGAGTTCGGCTCCTGCGAACGCCCGGCGAACGGGGAACCCCTCGCCCTCCAGGCCGGGCGGAGCGAGTATGACCTCGCGGACCGGGCGCAGCCGCGCCGTCTCCAAGACGGCCGGGACCCGTTCGAGCTTGGTGATGTCCTGTGCGGTGATAGCCGGCATGGCGTTCCCTCCGTCACGGTGAGCAACACGCCGGGCCCGCAGCCCTATTCCTTAACCGGCGTACCCCTCGAGTTCGAGAAACGCGTCTGGGCCTCCTACAGGATCGCCGAACGCACCTTCACTCCCGCGTCCTCGAGCGCCGGAACCAGCTGGATGGCGAAGGGATGCTCCTCCGCGTCCAGGCCGCTCGGGTTCGGGATGGTCAGGAATGCCGAGTTCCGGGCCCGCTTCACCGTCAGGTTCGTCGTGAACCGCTCGATCACGCTCACCGCGACCTTTGTCTGGTTGGCCGGCACCTCGATCTGGATGGCTTGCCCCGGACCGGTTTCCGGGCCGGCGCTCGCGACGGCCGCCGCCACCGCCGATGCCGCCGCGCTGGACAGCACGTCGGTCGTGGCCGGTGCGGCCGACAACGGGTACGCGATGGCGTTGGCCAGCAGGAACGCCGTCCCGGTGGTGTAGACGCGATAGTCGGTCTCACCGGAGAACAGCACCACCCGCCCGGCGCCGAGCTTCTCGTCCACGAGGGCTGCGGTGCCCTTGAGGACATCGGCCCCACTCGCGTAGCCGGACACGAAGAAGTCCGGCTCGGTCAGCGGGTACATGCCGGCGTTCGCGCCGGTTGTCGACGGAGCCATCAGCTGCTCGCCGAGCCCGTACCAGTATCCGAAGTCGGGCGCGCCGAGCGTCACCGGGCTCTGGTCGTTGAGCGCCACCCGGAACATCGTGCCGGGCACCCCGAGACCGGCCGGCGTGGACAGGCTCGAGGTCGTGAACCCGCTCGCCACCGCGAACGGCGTTCCCCCCGTCCCGCCCGGGCGCGCCGTGCCCACGTACACTCCGCCATCGGCGATCCAGTCCCCGATGTCCTTCTTGGCCCTGGTCAGATCGCTGGTGGACACCCCGGGCACAACGAGAACGTCGTATCCGCCGTTCACCAGGGCCCCGGAGTTGATGGCCGAGCCGGAGAGACGGTCGAACGGCACGCCCCACTGCTGGCCGAGCGTAAACCGGAGGTGCGAGGAGGACTCCCCGCCGCCGTACACCGCGATCTTCGGCTGGGTGAATGCGACGCCGGAGGGGGGCGTGCCCGATGCGGCGGTCACGTTCAGGAGGAACCTGGCCGCAGCGTCGCTCACGGCGGACCCCGCCGTCCCCGGGACGACGAAGGCACCGGCCGGGAGTCCTCCAGCCTCAGCCGTGAGCCGGGTCACCTGCACGCCCGCCCGCGCCAGTTGCAACGCCCCGGCCACGGCCCACCCGCTGTCGCCGGGGAACCACAGATACCCGTCACCGGAACCGCCGATGCCTCCAGCCGGCGGGGCGGTCAGGCGGGTGGCAGCGGGCGAGAGCGCGTCACCCGTCCACCACGCGTCCACGTCGCCGAGCAGGGGGTTCGACCAGGCGGTGACGTCGTAGAAGTAGGGGAACGGGACGTAGGTGTCCTCGCCCAGCATTGCCTGGATCCAGTGTTTCTGGGGCTGATCCATGGGGACCCAGTACGTGCCCGTCGGGAGGGTCCCCGACGACGCCGCTCGACCATGCTCGTGGAGGTCGCTCACCTCGAGCGGCGCGTCCAGCCGATAGACCTCCACCCCGGCCTTCATCAGCCTGCCGACGATGCGAGCGACTTCGGCGTACGCGCGATCGGCGCCGAGGAAGTAGCCGCGGATCTTGATGTCGGGCACCTCGCGGGTCACCGTGTTGCCGGGCTCCTGGACCCAGTTCGGTTCGAGCTGGCCGGCCGCACCCTCGGCGATCGCCGTGACGAAGGACCCGTAGAGCTCGTTCAGCACCTGCTCCTTGTGATCGGAAGCCGCCTCGATCGACGCCCACCCCGCCACGAAGTGCTCCAGCACCCGCTGCGAATACTGGTCCTGCGTCCCCTTCTCGAAGGTCATCCCGGCGCCGGTGAACAAGGTGTCGGGAACCGTGTCGCCGTACACCATGGCGAAGAAGTCGTACGGCGAGAAGTTGAAGAAGGTGAAGTCGCCTCCGTGCTGCCTCGCGCCGAACGCGTCGGCCATAGCCGGGCCGTAGATGTCGTTGATCCAATCCATCGTGGTGTCGCTGATCTCGTGGTAGGTGGGGTCGGCGGTCGGGGGGAAGAAGAAGGAGTTGTAGAACATCTCGTGGGCGTCCATGTACAGGACGCCCGGATACCTCGTCAGCAGGTCGATCTTGCCGATCGTCTCCGGCTGGCTCCACTCGAACCAGTCCCGATTCATGTCGAAGCCGTTCGCGTTCGCACGCGTGTTGGCGTCGCGACCGTCGGGGCTCTGGGTGGGGATGATGCCGATCACGAGGTTGTCCAGGATGTCCTGGACCTCGCAGTCCGTCCGCGCCGCGAGCTCGTAGAAGATCTTCGCCGCGGCATCGCCCGGAGACGGCTCGTTGCCGTGGACGTTGGCGTAATACCAGACGATGGCCGGGGAGTCGTGCGCGATCGCGGCCGCCTGGTCGGCGCTCGTGACGCGAGGGTCGCGCAGCGCCTTGTTGTCCGCGACGATGGCGCTGAGGTCTGCCAGGTTGTCGGGGGTGCTGACCAGCGCGTAGCCGAGCGGCTTGGCCTTCACCGAGGTGCCGAAGGTGCCCGATGTGACACGAGCCGTGTCGGCGTCGACGGTGGCAACGTAGTCGAACAGCTCGGTGCTGGTCGCGGGGCGATCGCCGAAGCCGGGGATGGCGTCGCCCGGAGAGGTGACGCTCGGGTCGTAGACTGGGCCCGGCTCGCACGCCGCGCCGGCCGCCTGTGGGGCGATGACGACTGCCAGGCCTGTGACGAGCACCAGGGACAGGAGGAGCGGGGTCCGCCTCATCTTCGATCGACCTCCCGGGGGAGCCGGAGGGCTCAGGCTCTTTGTCTATTGCTTGCCACGCGACCCGTCAAACCGAGTGCCGGCCCTGTCGTCAGCTCCCCTGGATCGGAACCGCCCGGATCGTGGGCGCGTAGGGAGGCGGGTCGGGGGTCCGAGGGAACTGGAACAGCGCCTCCACTCGCTCGAGCGGCAATAGATCGACCGTGTACGTCGCCAGCATCCGCCCCTGGAGCTCGTCGTGGTCGAGGTCCGTCGGCTTGGACCGGCGCCCGTCGGGGATCTGGATCCCGCCCCGGTGCTCCTGGCACAGCGTGTACAGCCGCCGGAACAGCGTGTGTACCGTTACTGGCTTGCCCGGGCCCGGCTCGAACCATGCGCACATCGCGCACACCAGCCGGAGCCGTGACGGATAGGCGAACGCCGCCCGCCACCCGAGCTCGTGCTCCACCATCCGTCCCCACAACGACACCGTCCCCACCACCGGAGGCGGGGGCCACGCCGGCCGGGGCCGGTCCATCGATTCCAAGGACCGGGCTGCGTAGATGCCGCACGTGCAGCCCGCGTTGGGCGCGTCGTGCGGCCGGCGGAACAGCGACAGGATCGGCGAGGCGGTGCATCGGGCCTCCAACGGACGCCGGGGCAACCAGGCATCTGGGCTGGGACGGGCCGGATGAAGCAGCGGATGGCCCCCCCGGTCCGCGGACAGGTTCCAGGTCCGCCAGCCCTCGACCGGTTCCACCAGGATCTCGACGCTCGCGGGATCGGTGCTCATCTCCTCCGAGTATCCCGCGCCATCCGCTGGTGTGAGACGGACCCCGTTTCCGCACGGGGGGGTACGGAAAAGGGGTATCCTGGAGGTCCATGGCCGAGAGCAGCGTCTATCGAACCGAGCACGGAAAGGTCTTTCGTATCTCGGAGCATGACGACGGTGGCATCTCGGTCGAGCTCCTCGAGCTGACACACTGGGTTCCCGGCCCGATCGGCATGGCCGGGCTCCGGATCGCCCGGACCACGAAGCGGCTGACCGCTCGCCAGGTCCTGGCGTTGCCCCACTAGCGCCCGCTTCCCCGACTGCAAAACCTCGCGCGGGATCGAGATGTGAACCTGCTATGGTGCGCTTCTCGGGCGACACCCGAGGGTTCTCCGTCGAGCGACCGACCGGTGGCGTCTCGTCAGCTCCACCCGACTCTCGCCTCACGGAATCGCCGTGGTTCAACGGACGAAAGGGAGCGATCGCATGGCGGGACGGAGCGGCAGAAGCAACACCCTGATCGGCCCACCCGAGCACGGGAAAGAGGCCGAGTCGCGTCCCTCCAGGGGACGCACCTGCGATCAGGACGGCTGCTCCACGATCCTGTCGACCTACAACCCATCAAAGGAATGCTGGCTGCACGCGGAGCCCGCGTTCCGCCACCCGCTCTGGCACTCATCGACTCAGCGGTGAGAACCGAGTCCTAGCCGGCCCTCGCCCTCGGCGGCTCGGCAGCGAGGTGCGCGTAGGCCTCGGCGAGGTGCAGGATGACCTGCGCTTCCGATTGCTGTTCGGTCATCGGTACGAGCTTCGTGATCCTCGTGGCGATGGCCTGGCGAGCCTTCGCCGCCAACTCTGCCGCCTCCGCCTGCACGTCCCCCGGTTCTGCCATGTGATGACCACCCCCGACGCCGATTCTATGGACCGGCGCCGAGGAGTCGAGTCGAGACCGATGAAGCCGAGACGGTAGAGGACCGCTAGCCGAAGCGGCCCTGGGCCTTGCCGACGGCCCGGTTCATCTTCCCCTTGGCCCGATTCATCCGGCTCGACACGGTCCGTCGATGGGCCCGCCACCAGGCGAACACGGCGACGGCCAGCAGGACGGCGAGGGCCACCACCACCCAGATCAGCCAGGTGTAGTCCCCACCAGAGCTTCCGTACGCAGCGAACATCGACGACACCTCCATCGGGCACCGTTCCCGATCCTGGGGGGACCGAAACCAGGTAGCTGAGAGCGGCGGCGTGCCGGTAGTCTCCCCCTCCATGTCGAGCCTGGGGTGCGTGGGGTTGTGACCCGGCGGGGCTGGATCGGCATCGGGGCGCTCGTCGTCTTGCTTTTACTGCTCGGCGTGCTGTGGTTCCTTCGGTCGCTGAGCCCGTCTCCCCCCGCACGGCCGGGATCGGCCCCACCACGGTACGAGCTTGCGGTGAACCTTCGTGCCGTCCAGGGAAGGGGCCCCGGCGGCATCCAGGCGAAGCCCGCCGCGCTTGTCGGGCCGGCAGTGGCCGTCGAGCGGACCATCGCCGAGCTCTACGACATCGGATTCGTGGATCCGCGGCTGTGGGCCGACGGGCGGTTCCCCTCGCTCACCCTTCCGTTCGCTCCCGAGGTGAGGCAACGGGTCCGGGCCCACGTGGCCGACCTCACCGTTGGAAGGGCCGCCGGGAGGCTCGAGGCAGTACGTCCCACTCGAGCCCGGCTCGACGTGCGGTTCATGCTCGACCGGGGGAGGCATCCGATCATGGCCTTCGCCCACATGGACTTCGCGGGATTCGGCTTGGCCGGCGGCACCGAGCTTCCCATTAGCCACCAGGGCGATTACGTCCTGCGCCGTACTGACGCCGGATGGCGGATCGTGTCGTTCCGGGTGAAGGGCCGTGTCCCTTCGTCGCAGCAGATCCTTCAGAAGGTGCGCGAGGCCTCGCTCTCGCCCTCGGTTCCCTCGAAGGACCTGCTGTTCGTCCTGGTGATCGGAAGCGACGCCCGTCCGGAGCAATCGATCGCCTCGGGCACCCGCGGAGACGCCATCCACATCGTGGCGGTGAACCCGAGGAGGGAAATCGTGTCGATCCTGGGGATCCCCCGGGACTCATACGTATTCATCCCCGGGGCGGGGACCGGAAAGATCAACGGCGCCCTGGCCACCGGCGGGCCAGAGCTCATGGTGCGGACGGTCGGACGGCTCACCGGGATCCACATCGATGCCTACGTCCTCACCGGGTTCGCCGGGTTCCAGCACATGGTGAACGCGGTCGGCGGCTTCTCCATCGACATCCCATACCGGATGGACGACGCCGCCTCCGGAGCGCATTTCCGACGTGGACCGACGCATCTGTTGGGCCGCCGGGCTCTGGCCCTGGCCCGCAACCGTCACGATGCTCCCGGCGGCGACTTCGGTCGGTCGATGAACCAGGGTCGGATCATCGTCGCGGCCATGCGGGAGTTCCTGTCCGATCTCCGAAATGACCCCCTCACCGCGCTCCGGTGGGGCCTGGCCGCGGCTCGGTTCATGAAGACCGATCTCAGCCTGACCGAGATGATGGGGCTCCTGCTGGCCGTTCCGTCGATCGCTCGCAACCCGGTTCGAAACGAGGTCGTCTACGGACGCGGGGCGATGGTGGGAGGCTCGAGCGTGATCCGCCTCGGGTCATTCGCCCGCGCGAAGTTCCGGGATCTCAGAAGGGACGGCGTCCTGCGGCGCTAGCCGCGCTGCCTCGGAGCCACGGTAGTGGCTTAGCCGATCTCGGCGGCGGAATCGCGGGAAGGCGCGGGCTTCTCGGCGACCGGCCTGGGGGCCCGGCCGTCGCGGGACGTGGCCGGCGGCAGTCCCGCCGTCCTACTGATGTACTCCTCGTCGGCCAACCATTCATTGGGCCCGGCTGTGGGATCGTTCTTGCGGGCCTTGCGGTCGTCACGCCGCTCCTCCCTCGCCTGGCGCTTCTTGGCCTTCACTTCGCGGCGTTGTCTCTTTCCAGGGGTGTCAGGCATGAGCACATGCTAGCGGAACGAGCATGAACGCGACTTGATCACCCTTGACGAAGGGTGAGACCGCGACCGGTGACCCTCGGGAAACGAGGATCACCGATCGGGGAGCGGAGGGACGAAACGTCGTTCGACCCCCGCGTTCTCGGTGTGACTCGGCCTGTTAGGAAACGGGCTTCACGCTCGCGGCCTGCGGGCCCTTCTGGCCCTGCGTGACCTCGAACTCGACCTTCTGTCCTTCGTCGAGGTTCTTGTATCCCTCGCCGGCGATGGCGCTGAAGTGCACGAACACATCGGCGCTGCCGTCGTCGGGAGTGATGAAGCCGTAGCCCTTCTCGGGGCTGAACCACTTCACGGTCCCAGTCGCCATACGCAATCCCCTCCTTTCCTCGCCTCGGGGCGTTACGTCTGCCCGTCAGGCACCCGGTGGGAGCCGGGGAGGGAACTGCTCGAAGCGAACTGCGATCGGTACCCTCGCGGAGCACCATACCAGGGGGACCCCCGCCGTCAATAGGGGTCAATAGGGTAGGAACGCCCCCTACCCCTTGCGGCCTGACCGTGACGGAGAGAGTCATATCGGATAGGATTCGGAGTGTGACAAAACTCCGAATTCGCTCCGTTCAGGATCCGGTCGCAACGCCGGGCGCGGCTCGGGCCGCGATTGAGGCGCTCAAGCTCATGGACGCCATGGGGCTGATGGAGGCCGGGAAGGACATCGAGGTGCTCGACCTGGAGACGGTCCGGGCGATGGCCCAGCGGGCGGCCGGCGCAGGGATCGGGGAGACCGCCGCGGTGGCCCTCCGAACCCGGACGAAGCCCCGGTCCAAGGAGGTCGAGGCCGTCCTCGAATCCCTACGCGGGGCCCTGGAGGCCTCGCCGATCCCCGAGTTCGAATGGCCGTCGCTCATCGAGCTGTTCGGGGCGGAGCAGCTGGCTGGACTTGTGGGGGTGTCGGTGGTCAGCCTGCGCCGATACGCCGGTGGCGGACGTCCGACGCCCGACGTCGTAGCAGCTCGTCTCCACCTCCTGGCTCAGCTCACGGCGGACCTTCGGGGGGCGTATTCGAAGGTCGGGGTGCGCCGGTGGTTTGAGCGCAAGCGGACGCAGTTGGACGGGCTGGCCCCGCGGGACATCCTGAAGGGCGCTTGGGATCCCGACGCCGCCGGACCACAGGAAGTCCGGGCCCTGGCGCGTTCGCTCGCCGGGGCCTCGGCCACGTGATCGGCTTTCGCCAGACCGATCCCCGGTTCCCTTTCCTGTGGGAGGACGACTGGCAGCCGCCAGGTCGGTGGCATGGGGAGGGCGAGGGGCCGGTGCATTACTTCGCGGACACCCCCGAGGGGGCGTGGGCCGAGTTCCTCCGGCACGAGGACATCACGGATCCCGCCGATGTGGCCGAGGTCCGGCGGGCCGTGTGGGCCGTGGAACTCGGCCGTCCGCCCCGGGAGGAGCCAGAGCTCGGGGGCCGGACGCTGATCGGAGGGCTGCCTTCGTATCGGGCATGCCAGGGTGAGGCCCGACGGCTCCGAGCCCGGGGGGCGAAGGGACTCGTCGCTCCTTCCGCCGCGCTGCTACAAGGCGCCGCCCACGGCTGGCGGGTGCAGGGGGGCTTGACGAGAGGAGCGCCGCGCGACGGAAAGGTGATCGCCCTGTTCGGCCCGCGGCCCGATCTGGTCGGTTGGGAGGCGGTCCACGAGGGACGCCCCTCGACCCGGCTGCTCGGCCGAGTCCGCCACTTCCCCGGAGTCGCGTCTCGCTAACTCGGGCGAACCAGTTCGGCGCGCACGCCGAGGAGCCGGACCGGCCGATCCAGGTCGAATTTCGCCAGCGCCGCCAGTGCACCTGCTTCCAATGCATCGGGCTCGACGGACGGGTGGGGAAGCGGCACCCCGTGGGTCGAGGTGAAGAACGGCTTGAACCGGACCTTGACCACGACTCGCTCGACGAGCCGGCCTTCGCCCTCGAGGTCCATAGCCAGCTGCCGAGCCAGGGCGGCCACCTCTCGTCTGACCTCGTCGGGGTCGGTGATGTCCTGCTGGAATGTTCGCTCCCTGCCTCGGCCCCTCGGCACGTAGGGCTCGGCGGTCACTGGGGACTCGTCCTCCCCAGTCCCCAGCCTCCGGAGCCACGGGCCGGTGCTCGGTCCGAATCGCGCCGCAAGCAACTCCTCGTCGGAATTGGCGAGCTCCTCCACGGTCCGGATGCCCAGAGCCTCCAGCTTCGGGCCGGTCTTCTTCCCGATGCCCCACAGCTCGGACGTCGGAAGGGGCCCCATGACCTCGAACCAGTTCTCGCGGGTCAGCCGGAACACGCCGGCGGGCTTGGCGAAGCCGGAAGCGATCTTGGCCCGCAGCTTGTTGTCGCCGACCCCGATCGAGCACCACAGCTCCGTTCGGTCGAGCACGGCCTTCTGGACCTCGCGGGCCACGCCCTCGGGGTCCTCGGTCTCGACCTCCATGAACGCCTCGTCCCACCCGGCCACCTCGACCACGGCGGGGAAGGTCCGGAGCGTGTCCATCACCCGACGCGACGCCTCGAGGTACGCGTCGGCGTCCACCGGGAGGAACACGGCCTCGGGGGCCCGCTTGTATGCCGTCCGAAGGGGCATCGCCGAGTGGATCCCGAACCGGCGGGCCTCGTAGTTGGCCGTGGAGACCACACCCCGTTTGGTGGGGTCGCCGTCGCCGCCCACGACCACCGGCTTGTCCCTGATCTCGGGGCGCCGGAGCATCTCGACCGCGGCGATGAACTGGTCGAGATCCATGTGCAGCACGTACCTGGCCACGGACAAAGCATGACCGACCGG
>DASSSA010000015.1:0-14234 GCA_035701505.1 Actinomycetota bacterium | reverse complement strand
GTCAGCGCATGGGAGTGCCGGACCGGGGATGAAGTACCGATTCCGGGTCGTCGTTTCGCTGAAGCCGGGGCTCCTCGATCCCCAGGGAAAGGCCATCGAAGGATCCCTTCCCGCGATGGGCTGGACGAATGCCTCGAACGTACGCGTGGGCAAGTACGTGGAGCTTGTGGTGGACGCGGAGACGGAAGCGGCGGCCGTTTCGCAGGTGGACGAGATGGCGCGGCGGCTCCTTTCAAACCCAGTGATCGAGAGCTATCGCATCGTGGCGTCGGCCCCCGATCTTCGGTTCGAGGACGTCCCATGAGCGCGGGCACGCCACGGGTCGGCGTAGTGACGTTCCCCGGCTCGCTTGATGATCGGGATGCGCTTCGCGCCGCTGCGCTCATGGGTGGCGATGGCGTGCCGTTGTGGCACGCCGATCGCGACCTTCGCGGCGTGGACGCTGTCATCCTCCCCGGCGGGTTCTCTTACGGCGACTACTTGCGGACCGGCGCGCTCGCTCGGTTCGCCCCGATCATGGACGAGATCCGGGCCTTCGCTGACCGGGGCGGGCCGGTGGTCGGCATCTGCAACGGGTTCCAGATCCTGTGCGAGGCGGGATTGTTACCGGGAGCCCTCATCCGCAACCGCCAGCTTCGGTTCGTATGCCGGTTCGTGGACGTGCGGGTCGAGACCTCGCTCTCTCCGCTCACCGAAGGACTGGTCCCCGGCGAGGTGCTGCGGATCCCGGTTAAGCACGGGGAGGGCCAGTTCACCGCTCCCCCCCACGACCTCGCGCGGATCGAGGGCGAGGCGCTGGTCACGTTCCGATATTGCGGTCCGGGCGGCGAGCTCGACGACGAGTACAACGTGAACGGGAGCGCTGACTCGATCGCGGGGATCAGGAACCCGCAGGGCAACGTGACCGGGCTCATGCCGCACCCGGAGCACGCCGTCGATCCCGACGTCGGGTCCACGGGCGGGCAACCGCTCTTCGCCTCGCTCCTCGCGTACGCGCTCGCCAGGGTGTGAGGTGAAGGTCGATCAACCGCTTCACCGGGCCCTGGGCCTGACCGACGGGGAACTCGGCCGGATCCGCGCCACGCTCGGTCGCGACCCCAACCGAACCGAGCTGGCGATGTTCGCGGCCATGTGGTCGGAGCACTGCTCGTACAAGTCGAGCAAAGTTCACCTTCGCACCCTGCCCACCGAGGGACCGCAGGTGCTGGTGGGCCCGGGACAAGACGCCGGCGCGGTGGACATCGGGGAAAGTCTGGCCGCCGTGTTCAAGATGGAGTCGCACTCGCATCCGTCCGCCGTCGAGCCCTATCAGGGGGCGGCCACGGGCGTGGGAGGCATCGTTCGTGACATCGTGTCGATGGGTGCCCGTCCCGTGGCCCTCCTCGATGCCCTCCGGTTCGGGCCGCTCATCGAGGAGCGCAACCGGGTCCTGTTCACCGGCGTTGTTGCCGGGATCGGCGGCTACGGCAACTGCATCGGCGTGCCGACCGTGGGGGGCGAGATCCGCTTCGCCGAGCCCCATTCCGCGAACCCAACGGTGAACGTGATGTGCGTGGGGGTGGCGCCTGCTGACCGGCTGATGACGGGGAACGAGGTACGGGTGGGATCGATGTTGCTCCTGATCGGGGCGGCTACCGGCCGGGACGGGATCGGCGGCGTTTCGGTGCTCGCGTCGCGAACAATCGAGGACCAGGCGGGGGACGCCCGGCCGAGCGTCCAGATCGGCGACCCCTTCGCCGGGAAGTTGCTCATCGAGACCTGCCTGGAGCTCGTCGAGGGCGGACTGTTGCTTGGCCTGCAGGATCTGGGGGGAGCCGGGCTGACCTGCGCGGCCAGCGAGACCGCGGCCCGGGCCGGATTGGGGGTGGAGCTGGACCTCGACGCAGTCCCGCTCCGTGAGGCGGGCCTCGAGCCGTTCGAGATCCTGACGAGCGAGTCCCAGGAGCGGATGCTTGCGGTGGTGGATCCCTCGCGGCTCGACGAGGCGCAGGGCGTCTGCGAGAAGTGGGGCCTGACCTCCGCGGTCGTAGGAACGCTCGTGGACGGCGGCCGCCTCGTGGTCCGAGTGGGGGGCGCGGTCGTCGCGGATGTACCGGCCCGGTCCCTGGTGGACGAAGGACCCGTCTACGAGCGGCGTATCGAGCGACCGGCTGGGCGGCACGAGATCCTGGAGGACGACCCCACGTTCGCCCCCGTCGATACCGACCCACGGGACGCGTTCCTCGCCGTCTTGTCCTCGCCGAACGTGGCGTCGAAGCGGTGGGCGTTCGAGCAATACGACCAGCTCGTGCAGGGCTCCACGGTGGCGCCTCCCGGCATCGATGCCGCCGTGATCCGCATCGAGGGGACGTTGAGGGCCCTGGCGCTCTCCTGCGACGGCAATGGTCGGTTCGGGCATCTCGACCCTTACCTCGGGGCGGCCCACGCGGTGGCCGAAGCCGCACGGAACGTGGCGGTCATGGGCGCCACTCCCCTGGCCATCACGAACTGCATGAACTTCGGAAATCCCGAGCGGCCCGCCGTGATGTGGGAGTTCGCCGAGTCGATCCGGGGGATGGGGGATGCCTGCCGGAGGCTTGGCACTCCCGTGACTGGGGGGAACGTGAGCTTCTACAACGAGTCGGGCGCATCCGCGATCTGGCCCACGCCGATCGTCGGCATGCTCGGACTCATCGAGGACTATCGGCTCCTCGTGCGGCCGGGCTTTCCTGGTCCCGGTTTCCTCGTCTACCTGCTGGGCGAGACCTTTCCCGAGCTCGGAGGGTCGGAATTCGCCCAGGTCGTGCTTCGGAGTGTGTCCGGGCATCCGCCGGCCCTCGACCTGGCCCGAGAGGCTTCGCTCCATCAGATGTTGGTCGAGGCGGCCCGGGGTGATCTCCTGGCCTCGGCCCACGACTGTTCCGATGGAGGCCTTGCCGTCGCCCTGGCCGAGTCGGCCTTTGCCGGCGACACGGGATTCGCGGTCTCGCTTCCCGGGGATGAGCCCTGGTACGTAGCGCTCTTCTCCGAATCGGCATCGCGAGCGGTCGTCTCGGTGGCGCCCGAGAAGGCAGAGTCCGTGGAAGCGCTGGCGTCGGCGCATCACGTGCCGCTCTCGCGCCTGGGCGAGACCGGTGGACCCGGGATGGTCTTCGATTCGCTCCTAGAGACCACGGTCGAGAAAGCGCGGTCCGCCTATGAGGGCGCGATCCCAAAGCTGCTCGCCGGCTGACGGGCCCTGTTAGCATCGCCGAACAGGTGGGAGCGGAGAGTCCGAAGGAGGAATGCGGCCTCTTCGGCGTATGGGCGCCGGGCGAGGATGTCTCCAGGCTCACGTTCTTCGGCCTCTTCGCCCAGCAGCATCGGGGGCAGGAGTCGGCCGGCATGGCCGTCTCGGACGGCGTGAACCTCCTGGTCTACAAGGAGCTCGGCCTGGTCTCACAGGTGTTCGACGAGGCCACGCTTGGAACCCTCCAGGGTGATCTCGGCATCGGACACAACCGGTACTCCACGACCGGCTCGACTACCTGGGAGAACGCCCAGCCCGCGTTCAAGACCGACGGCGAGCGATCGCTGGCCCTCGGCCACAACGGCAACCTGGTCAACACGGCGGAGCTCGCGGAGCGGTCGGGTCGGACCGCGGCGGCCACGACGGACTCGGACCTGGTCGCCGGCATCCTGGCGGGCCGCCTGGAGGCCGGCCTGTGGGACGCGTCGTTGGCGGTGCTCCCGGATCTGCGCGGCGCGTTCTGCTTCGTGATGATGGACGAGCGGAGCGTCTATGCCGCCCGCGATCCCCACGGCCTACGGCCCCTGTCCATAGGAAGGCTCCCGAGCGGATACTGCATCGCGTCGGAGACGTGCGCGCTCGACATCGTCGGGGCGACCTACATCCGCGACGTCGAGCCGGGTGAGCTGATCAGGTTCGACGACCGGGGACCCCGATCTGCCCGATTCGCGGAGAGCCCGCGGAAGGCGCTGTGCATCTTCGAGTTCGTGTACCTGGCCCGGGCGGACTCCCGGATCCACGGGGCCACGGTGCACGAGGTTCGGCGCTCGCTCGGCCGACGCCTCGCGATCGAGGCGCCGGCCGATGCCGACCTGGTGATGCCCGTGCCGGATACCGGCACCTCGGCCGCGCAGGGGTACGCGGAGGTGTCGGGCATCCCGTACGGCGAGGGCCTGATGAAGAACCGCTACGTCGGCCGAACCTTCATCCAGCCGTCCCAGTCGCTCCGAGAGCGCGGCGTGAAGCTCAAGCTGAATCCGATCCCCGACGCCATCCGGGGAAAGCGCCTGGTGGTGATCGACGACTCGATCGTGCGAGGCACGACCACCCGCCAGATCGTGCAGGCCCTCCGGGACGCCGGGGCGGCGGAGGTGCACACCCGGATCACCTGCCCGCCGATCCAGTGGCCGTGTTTCTACGGCATCGACATGCCGACCCGGCACGAGCTGGTTGCCTCGGACCTGTCCGTGGAGGAGATCCGGCGGTTCGTGGGTGCCGACTCCCTCGGCTACCTCTCGCTCGATGGGATGGTTGCGGCGACCGGGGCTCCCAGGGACGACTTCTGCCGGGCCTGTTTCGACGGCGAGTACCCGATCGAGGTTCCCGAGGGCGCGGGCAAGTTCCTTCTGGAGCAGCCCGCCAGGTCGTGAGCCGCGCCTACCGCAGGGCGGGCGTCGACCTGGACGCTGCGGCCAGAGCGGTCTCGCTCATCCGAGAGCTGGCGGAGGGCGCGACGCGGCCCGAGGTCCTCGAGGGGGTCGGCGGCTTCGCCGGGCTGTTCAGGATGGGGGAGGGGCGGTACCTCGCTGCGGCCACGGACGGGATAGGGACGAAGCTCGAGGTGGCCCGGATGGCCGGTCGCCTGTCCACGGTCGGTATCGACCTCGTGGCGATGTGCGCCGACGACGTGGCGTGCACCGGGGCCGAGCCGCTCTTCTTCCTCGACTACCTGGCGACGGGAAACCTCGTCCCGGAAGAGGCCGCGGCCATCGTCGAGGGGATCGCCGAGGGCTGTCGGCGTGCTGGGTGTGCGCTCCTCGGCGGCGAGACGGCCGAGCATCCCGGCGTGATGACCGAGCGGCAGCTCGACCTGGCCGGGTTCTGCGTGGGGGTCGTCGACGACGATGGGCTGATCGGGCCTCATCGCGTGCGCGAGGGCGATGTGCTGGTCGGCCTGGCCTCGAGCGGCCTGCACGCGAACGGGTACAGCCTGGTGCGTACCACGCTGCTGGTGCAGGAACCGCGCGTCCTCGACGCCGTGCCGGAGGGCTTCCACCGACAGCTCGCCGACGAGCTGCTCGAGCCGACGGCGATCTACGCGCCGCTCGTCGTGTCGCTCGCGCGCGCCGGCCTGGTGCACGCGGCCGCACACGTGACGGGAGGCGGCCTTCCAGAGAACGTGCCGCGTGCCCTCCCCGGCGGATTTGGGGCCGAGATCGATCTCGGCGGCTGGCCCGTTCCCCCGATCTTCGAGCTCGTTCGGACGGCTGCGGACGTGTCGGACGACGACATGTTCGCCACGTTCAACATGGGCGTGGGGATGGTGCTCATGGTGCCCGCGAATCGGGCGGACGAAGCGATCGGGCGGGCTGCCGACGCCGGCGTCCACGCGTTCGGGATCGGGCGCGTGAGCGTTGGAACCGGACTCTCTCTGCGTTAGCCAAGAATGACTACGACCATGTGTCTCCGGGTCTACTTCGACCGGCACCCCAAAAACGGTCGCCCGGGCGATTCCGGCAATGGACACGCCTGCCTACCCTCGAAGCCGGGATGGAGGCGCCCCCGCAGACCAGCGTGCTCGTCGTCGACGACGAACCTCAAGTCGTTTGGATGCTCCAGTTCAGCCTGGAGGCGGAGGGGTTCCAGACCTTCGCGGCGCGTAACGGCCGGACGGCGCTCGACGAGCTCCGCCAGCACCATCCACAGCTCATGCTGCTCGACATCATGATGCCGGTCATGGACGGCTGGAGCGTGCTCCAGGAGGTCCGGGACCTCCCCGAGGACGAGCGCCCCCGCGTGGTCATGGTCTCGGCCCGGGCCAGTCTCCGTGACCGGGCCAAGGCCGCCGAGCTCGGAGCCGTCGGGTTCGTAGCCAAGCCGTTCAACGTCGATGACTTGCTGGGCGTCCTTCACCGATTGGAGAAGGCCAGCTAGGTTCCTTTCGCCGCTCAGTGCGGGAAGCGCTGGTGGTCCTTCGGCACGACGGTGGTCCCCACCGCTCTGCACGTGAGGATGGGTTCCTCGAGGAACTCCGCGGCGGACTCGGATACGTCGGACCGGGGCCCAGCGATCTTCCACACCTCGAACTCGCACCTTCGCGACGTGTTCCCCACCGACACGATCCGGCCCTTCCCCTCGATCCAGTCGCCAGCGAACAGCGGATGGAGGAACTCGACCGAGTCGTAGGCGCGGAACAGGCCCTCGTCGCCGTCGTAGCGCATGGCCAGTTCCGTGATGAGGTCGCCGATTACCTCGAGCTGCTTAGCCCCGGCCACCAGGTTGCCGCCGTAGTGCGCGTCCTCGTTTCCCAGTCGGCGACGGATGAAGGCAGTGGGAAGCTCTTCGGCCATCGGCTGTGACCTCCGCCATACCTAGGGGGAGACGACCTTGCCGAAGCGCACGCCGCGCCTCGGCACCCGGGCCAGCTCGCCGTCCTTCCTACGAACCAGATACGTCTCTGCCGCCTCATCGTAGGCCTCGAGGATCCCCACGACCTCGCCCACGTAGCCGTTGGGGAGCTCGAACTGGAACGAGACGCGAGTGCCGATGTCGTCCGCCGACACCTGGTTCGGGCCCTTCATCGCCGGGAGGATACCGGACCTCGCTTACCGCTCGACGCGGGTGATGGATCCCTCCAGCGGCTCGGGGAAGGCCTGAGGATGCACGGCCCACGCCAGGATCTCCAGGCCGTCGACGATCCGCGGCCCGGGCCGGGAGAAGAATGAGGTCGCATCGACCGCGAATACCGTCCCCTCGCGAGCCGCCGGGGTTTCGACGAACTCGGCGTTTCGGTAGAGCTGGACGGCCTCCCCCTCCGCTTCCTCCAGGTAGTAGCCGCAGGGCATGAACACTACGACCTCGGGGTTGGCATCCCGGATCTCGCGCCAGGTCACCACCCGAGAGGGGTGCTCCTTCTCGGTCAGCAGGTTTACGCCGCCGACCGTCTCCACCATGTCGGGGACCCAGTGGCCCGCGGCGAACGGCGGATCGAGCCACTCCTGACACAGGACCCGGATCGAGGGGAGCCGGACCGCCTTTGCCCTGACGGCTTCGACACGTGCGCGGAGCGCGCCAACGAACTCGTCGGCGCGCTCCGACCTCCCCAGCGTTGTGCCCACCGCCCGGATACCTTCGAGCACCTCGTCGAACGTGTGGGGATCGAGCGAGAGGACCTTCGCATCGCGCACGCCGATCTCCTCGAGCGCCTCCTGCACCTGCCCGCTGGGGACGGCGCACACCCGGCAGAGGTCCTGCGTCAGGATCACGTCGGGCTCGAGCTGTTGGATCAGCTCCTTCTCCAGGAAGTAGATTGGCTCCTGGCGATCCATCCGTTCCCGAACAGCCTCGTCGATCTCGCGAGAGGAGAGCGGCCGTCCCTGGGGCAGCGCGCTCTTCACCACCACCGGCTTGGAGGTTGCCTCGGGCGGATAGTCGCATTCGTACGTCACCCCGACGAGGTCGTCGCCTAGGCCCAGCGCGTACACGATCTCGGTGGCGGAGGGCAGGAGCGACACGATCCTCATCGAGGGAGTGCCTCCAGCCGGTCCGGGGACGACAGGGTCGCCACCAGGTCCCCGAACGCTCGGCCGGCGGTCGCACCGTCGAGCAGCCGGTGATCGAAGGTCAGCGAGAGGGTGCACGCCGGTCGGGCCACCACCTGCCCGTCGACGACCAGCGCCCGGGGGGCGATGGCGCCCAGGCCGAGGATCGCGGCTTGCGCCCGGTTGATGATGGGCGTTCCGAACTCCGAGCCGTAGCTCCCGGTGTTCGTCACCGTGATGGTTCCGCCGGTCATCTCCTCTATACGGATGGAGCCGTCGCGCGCGGCCGAGGCCAGCCGTTGGATCTCGGCCGCGACCTCGCCGAGCGTCCGGTCCCCGACGTCTCGAACCACCGGCACCAGGAGCCCTCGTTCGGTGTCGGTCGCGATGCCGACGTGCACCCGCCGGTGCAGCCAGATCTCGCCCTGCTCGGCCAGGTACGAGGCGTTGAGGCTTCGATGGTCCTTGCACACGTCGGCTAGGGCCCGGACGACGATCGGGAGCGGCGACAGGCCGGCCTCCCCGCGGAACGCCTCCAGCGCCGTGGAGTCGAGCGTCCGAAACGTGGTGACCTGTGGCACCTCCCGAACGACCCGAGTGAGGTTCTCGGCGATCGTTCGCCGGATAGTCGAGATGGGTCTTACCTCGGCATCGGTGGGCATCATCATCGTCCACAGGGCCCGGGCTCCGGCACGCTGCTCCGGCTCGACGGCCGGAGCCATCCCCTCGCCCGGCGATGCCTGCCCTTCCGCGGCGGGTACGCTGACCTCCCCCGCCACCGGCGTTCCCGACCGAGCGGCCCCCTCCACGTCCTCGTGGGTGATCCGTCCACCCGGACCGGACCCGGCGATCCCACCCAGCTCCACCCCGAGCTCCCTGGCCCGCCGGCGAACGGCCGGGGTGGCCGGCACCGCCGCCGGGCCCGCGTCCTCATCCGCCGCCCTCACGTCCTCATCCGCCGCCCCCGCGTCGTTCTCGACGTCGAAGGTGACCAGCGGCGCTCCCACGTTGACCGTCTCACCCACGTGCCCGTGCAGCCGGGCGATCGTCCCGGCGAAGGGTGAGGGGATCTCCACGGTCGCCTTGACCGTCTCCACCTCGACGATCGGTTGGTTCAGCGAGACGGGGTCGCCCTCCTTCACCAACCAGGCGGTGATCGTGGCCTCCTCGAGGCCCTCGCCCAGGTCCGGAAGGGCGAAGACACGCCCGGCCATCAGTGGCTCACCACCCTGCGCACGGCGGCCGTGATCCGCTCGATGCTGGGCAGGTATCGTTGCTCGAGAGCCGCAGGCGGATACGGTACGTCGTGGCCGGTCACCCGAAGGACCGGCGCCTCCAGGTAGTCGAACCCCTCTTCCATGACCCGGGCAGCGATCTCTGCCCCCATCCCCAGGGTGCGAGGCGCCTCGTGCACCACCACGACGCGGCCGGTCCTCCGCACGGACTCCGCGAGGGTGTGGAGGTCGAGGGGGACGAGCGAGCGGAGGTCGAGTACGCGACAGGAGAGGCGCTCACCGGCAAGGACCTCGGCGGCCTCCAGGCATCGCGTGACCATTGCCCCGTAGGTAACGAGGGTACAAGCCTCGCCCTCCCGGCGGATCCATGCCCTGCCGATGGGCGGCCCGTCCACCGCGAGCTCGCCCTGTTCCTTGGCCCAGTACCGGCTCTTCGGCTCGAGAAAGATCACCGGGTCGGGGTCGGCGATGGCGAGCGCCAGGAGCCGGTAGGCGTCCAGCGCGCCCGACGGGACCACCACCTTCAGCCCGGCTGTGTGCGCGTAGTAGGTCTCCGGGCTCTCCCCGTGATGCTCCTTGCCCCGGATCCCGCCGAACGAGGGGATCCGGATGACGATCGGCATCGAGGTCCGGCCCCGCGTGCGGGTCCGGTACTTGGCGATATGGCTGACGATCTGGTCCAGGGCCGGATAGGAGAACCCGTCGAACTGCATCTCGGCGACGGGCCGCCAGCCAGCAAGCGAGAGGCCGACGCAGATCCCGGCGATCCCGGCCTCCGCGATCGGTGTGTTGAACACCCGTTCCGCGCCGAACGCTCGCTGTAGGCCCTCGGTGACGCGATACACCCCACCGAGCTCGCCGACGTCCTCGCCGAACACCAGCGTCCGTGGGTCGTTCGTCAGGGCATCGCGGAGCGCGGCGTTCAGCGCGGCGACCATCGTGTACTCAGCCATCCGGGCCCTCGATCGCCGTTCGCCGGTCGCGCTCCAGGCTTTCGGGCGGCTCCACATAGGCGAAGGCGAAGAGCTCCTCGGCCGACGGCGGCCCCAGCGAAGTGATCCCGGCCCGAACGTCGGCCACCCACTCCTTGGCCTCGTCCTCGCAGTCGGCTACGAACGACTCGTCGGCGATCCCAGAGGTCAGCAGGTGCTTCAGGTACCGGTCGATGGGATCCCGCTCGCGCCACAGCTTGACCTCGTCCGAGCTCCGGTACTTCGTGGCGTCGTCGGCGGTGGAATGCGGTCCCATCCGATAGGTCAGGGCCTCGATCAGCGTGGGCCCGTCGCCGGCCCGGGCCCGTTCGGCCGCCGCTCTCGTCACCGAGTACACGGCCAGGACATCGTTGCCATCGACGAGCACGCCGGGCATGCCATACCCCTCCGCCCGCGCGTGGATCGGTCCCGCCGCCTGCTCCCGGAGCGGGACCGAGATGGCCCACCCGTTGTTCTGGCAGAACAGGATAGCCGGGGCGTGGAACACCGCGGCCATGTTGGCGGCCTCGTGGAAGTCGCCTTCCGACGTCGCCCCGTCGCCGAAGTACGCGAGGGCGCACACGGGCAGCCCGTCAAGCCTTGCGCCCATGGCCCACCCCACGGCGTGCACGATCTGGGTGGCGACCGGGACGCAGATCGGCGCGAACCGGCTGGCGATGGGGTCGTAGGGCCCACCGTGCCAGACCCCTCGGTGGTACTGGAGGTACTCGACGACGTCGACGCCGCGGGCGACTGCGGCGGCGAGCTCGCGGAAGGACGGGAACACGAAGTCGTCGGGCTCCAGGGCGAAGGCGCTTCCCACCTGGGCCGCCTCCTGGCCCTCGAACGGCGGATACACGGTGAGCTCACCCTGACGCTGGAGGGCCATGCATTCGCGATCCAGGCGGCGGGACAGGATCATGAGCCGCAACAGGTCGCGAAGCTCGTCCGGCTTCAGACCAACGTCGGTGTCGCCGACCGCCGTTCCGTCGGGCGAGACCAGCCGCACCGGGGCGGCGTCGTGCGGATCCTCGTGCATGGCCATGGTCACCGATCTCGGACGGCGGCGGGTGTGCGAGAGCATATATGCTGCTCCGCGACGTGGTCCCTTGCGCCTACCTCCGCGCGTTCCAGCCTCTGGAGGCGTTCCCGCCCGATGAACAGGCGCAGTGGGAGCGGTACATCGTCGGTGGAGGGATGCTTCGCCGGCCACGCCCCACATACCGGCAGTGGATGAGCGGCCGGCGGCTCGGCGTCCTGGCGGCTTCGGAGTCCGAGGGCGCCGATATCCGCATCGATAAGGGCACCTACTTCGTGTGTCCATGGCGGACCAGGCTCCGGGTACTTGCCAGCCTGTCGTCCTTGCGCGAGGCTCCACAGTTCGAGGGGAGCGACGCGTTCGTGAGCGACCGGGAGGCTCGGCGGGCATCCAGGGAGCTGGCCAGGATCCGCCGGCGCGATCCGAAGGCCGTCTCGTTCATCATGCAGAGCCCGTGGCACGTCCCCGTCCGGTGGTTCGTGCTCTTCGGGGAGGGCGACCGGCGGCTCGAGGAGCACGGCGGCCGCCATCGTCTCCGGTACCTGACCACGGTGCGCAAGGCCGCGCGTCGAGCTGAGCGGGCCATCCCCGGGCTCCGGCGGACGGACTTGGGGCCGGTGGCCGACATGATCGTCGAGCTCTACGAGTGGCTCGCGGCCTTCGACCACCGATCGCTCCTGGAGCTGGACTACGGTGGCCTGTGCAACCTCATGACCTGGGACGAGCTCGACGACGATCATTCGGCCCGCGACATCCAGTCCGCGCTGAAGGCCCTCTCGTCCGAGGAGTTCCCGCGCTCGGCCGAGCTGTACCAGTCGGTCATCAGCCGGTGGACCGAGGTCCGGGGCCACGAGACCTTGAACTGACGGGTCTCCTCGTGCCGCGACCTCGTGGCCAGGGGCAGAATCGAACTGCCGACACCGCGGTTTTCAGCCGCGTGCTCTGCCAACTGAGCTACCTGGCCCGACACGGTCACGCCGGCGCGAGCGCCGGCGTTCCCAGCGCGGGTGACGGGATTTGAACCCGCGATTACCGCCTTGACAGGGCGGTGAGGACGGCCAGGCTCCTCCACACCCGCGAGTCTTCGGTTGTGTGCCCCCAACGGGATTCGAACCCGTGTCGCCGCCTTGAAAGGGCGAAATCCTAGGCCGCTAGACGATGGGGGCTCCGGGCGCTTGCGGCACCCCCGCCCCCGGCCCGGGGGCAGCCTCCGAAGTATAGCTTCCGTCGGAAGCCCATCGGAGCGGCTTCAGTGGAAACGGGCTATCGCCGATGAAGTGGTATGCGGGCGCTGCTGGAGTTCCTAGGGATCGTCACCCCCGACACCACTCGGCGGGTGCCGGTAGCCCTCCCGGCCTGGGCCCGATGGGTCGTCCAACTCCTCCCGGTTATGGTCGCACTGGTCTCCCTGGCCATCTACGCCCTGATCCGCGTCGTCCTATCCTGACCGGCCCGCGGATCCAAGCCTGAGCACGTCGTCTGGACGCAGGTCCGCTCCCGACCTGCATTCGAGGACGTGACGGACCCCTCGACGAGGGGTGACGAGCTTCGCCGGTCCGACCTTCAGGACTGAGACGACGCGCAGCCGCGCGTCGAGCAGGGCCACCGAGATCGGGAACCGCATGCCGAATGTGTGGACCGAGCGTGTCCTGGGGATGAGGAACGCGTGGTAGGACTCCATCCGGTCGCGCCCCCGGAGCCCGCGCATCCGTTCGCGCAGGCCCGTCGGAACCTCGACCCACCACCACCCGCCGCGCGGATCCCGGAGGACGATTTGCCTCACGAGGCGGAACGGTACACACGCCCGCCGACATCCTGGCGCGGCCTTAGGCGGGCGTGATGTTCTGGTTGAGCTTGAAGAAGTTGTTCGGGTCGTACGCGCGCTTGAGGGCCCTGAGGCGATCGTACTTCCGAGCTCCGTAGGCCTGGCGGATCCGGTCCTCACCCTCGTCCATCAGGAAGTTCACGTACACGCTCGTGTGGTACGGCTCGAGGGCCGACCAGAAGCTCCTCGACCACTCCCGTTCCTCGTCGAATCCCTCGCTGGTCGCTGTGGTGGCGTTGATGTTGATCGTGTGCCCGGCGCCGCGGCCGTTGAATGCCGTTTCGTCCTCGCCCACCCGCGTGATCGCGCCCCCGAGGTGGAAGATGGGGAAGGCCGTGAGTGGCGAGGTCATTCGAGCCGCGTGGTCGGCCACGATGTCGATGACATCGTCGGTCAGAGCAGCTAGGTCGCAGGATCGGAAGTAATACCACCATCCGTGTGGGAACGAGGGGTCGAACATGCCCTGATGGGTTAGGAACGGCTTCGGCTCGCACAGGTCGAGGAGCGGCGACCCGAATTCCTTCATCGGACGCACCACCCTCTCTCCATCCTCCACGGGGCCGGCGTAGCAGCAGGTCACCGCCACGACCGGCACGCCATGCAACTCGGGCGGGATGTCGGGGAGCGACGGGGCCTTCCGGTGCACCACGATCGTCGTGAGCTCGTCGGGGACGTCGGTGATCCAGTCGCGGTAGAAGCGCAGGACGTTCCCAGACTCCTCGATGGGCCAGAAGATCGGCCCGGCGAGCACGACGGGGCCGAGCGCGTTGAGTCGGAACTCGAACTCGGTGACGATGCCGAAGTTGCCGCCGCCGCCCCGAACCCCCCAGAAGAGGTCGGCGTTCTCGTCCGTGCTGGCCTTCACGAACTCCCCGTCCGCGGTGACCATGTCCACGGCGAGGAGCTGATCGATGGTGAGCCCGTACTTGCGCATCAGCCATCCGATGCCGCCGCCGAGGGTGAGGCCGGCCATCCCGGTATGGGTGACGATCCCGGCCGGGACGGCCAGGCCGAAGGCTTGCGTCTCCCGGTCGAGCTCTCCCAGGAGCACTCCGGCCTGGGCCCTCGCGGTGCGGGCTGCCGGATCCACGCGGATGCCCTTCATGAGGCCGAGGTCAATGACCATGCCGCCGTCGCAGAGCGAGAGTCCGGGGAAGCTGTGCCCGCCGCTCCTGACGGCGACCGGGTGGTTGTTGCCACTGGCGAACCGCACGGCCGAAATGACGTCGGCCACGCCCGCGCATCGCGCGATGATGGCCGGAGACCGGTCGATGGAACCGTTCCAGATCTTGCGGTGCTCGTCGTAGGAGGGATCTCCGGGACGGATCACCTGACCGCGGAAGGAACCTCGGAGCTCGCCGAGACCCGCTTCGTCCACCGTGGTCTCGGTTGCGGAGGTACCCAACGGATCGCTC
>DASSSA010000014.1:0-7535 GCA_035701505.1 Actinomycetota bacterium | reverse complement strand
GTACGGATCCCACGCGAGGTCGTCGGGGCCAGGGTCCTTCTCGTCCGTCTCAGCGACGCACCAGGCCACGCGCTGCTCGTGGAGGAACTCGCGGGCCTCGTTCCATGAGGGGTCGCGGAACTCCATCACGGCCCGCACGTCAGGCGGGAGCGATCCGACGAACTGCTCGATGAGCTGCCGGTCGTACTTCAGGGTCGGCGGGCACTGGAACAGCACCGTCCCCAGTCGATCGCCGAGGAGCTTGGCCAGCCGCAGGAAGTCGCGGACGTCGTCGTCGGCATCGGCCAGCCGCTTGAAGTGCGTGATCCGCTGGTTCGCCTTGAGCGTGAACGCGAACCCTTCCGGCGTGCCCTCCCGCCAGCCGGCCAGGGTCTTCTCGGTTGGAAACCTCCGGAACGTGTAGTTGATCTCCACCGAGCGGAACCTGCTCGCGTAGTACGAGAGCATGTCGGCGTTCTTCAGCCCCTCGGGGTAGAAGACACCGTGCTTCCACTCGTCGTAGGCGAATCCCGAGGTCCCCGTGTAGAGCGCGCCGGCCATCGGGGACAATCATCCCAGACATGGTCACGCCGGAGGTTCGCCGCGAGATCGACACGGGGTCGGGTCCCGTCGGTGCTGCCTGGATCGGGCCGGGCGGCGCGGTGGCGACGCTCGTCGTCGCTCATGGCGCCGGCGCCGGCATGGACCACCCGTTCATGGCCGGGTTTGCCAGGGCCATCGCCGGCCATGCCGTCGCGACGTTCCGGTTCAACTTCCCGTACGTTCAGCGGGGCCGGCGGTCCCCGGACGCCGAGGGCGTGCTCCGAGCGACGTGGCTCGCCGCGTTCGAGGATGCCCGTTCCCGCTCGGCCGGCCGGCCGGTGCTGGCCGGCGGCAAGTCCCTCGGGGGGCGCATCGCCTCGATGACTGTGGCCGACGGGATGCCGGCCGCGGGTCTGGTGTTCCTGGGCTACCCGTTCCACCCGCCGGGCAAGCCGGAACGAGTCCGCGACGAGCATCTGTACCGGATCACGGTGCCCATGCTGTTCATCCAGGGCACGGCCGATCCGTTCGGCAAGCCGGAGATCGTCCGGAAGGTCCTTCGAAGACTGGGGCAGGCGGCCGAGCGCGTGCCGATCGAGGGCGGGGACCATTCGTTCAACGTCAGGGGCCAGAAGCGCGACGCGCGGGAAGTTGGGGAGACCCTCGCCGGCCTGGCCGCGCCCTTCGTCCTGCGGGTGGCGGGTGCCGGCTGATGCCGAGGAAGAACCGTCGAGCGGTGGAGCCGGTCGAGGTAGCCCGGGTGCCGCAGTCGGCCGGGCCGATCTGGGCCCTGGCCCCGGGGTTCGACGTTCGCCGGGTGAGCAGCGACAAGCCCTACCGCTGTCCGGGCTGCGACCACGAGATCCGCGCGGGCGTCTGGCACCTGGTGGTGGTGCCCCAAGACGAGCCGGACCAGCGCCGGCACTGGCACACCGAGTGCTGGCGGAGCGAGCTACGCCGGACCCGGGGCCGCTGAGCCGTCGTCGCTATCATCGGCCGGTGCCCACTCGGCAGGTCCGGGCGACCCTCACGCCCACGCGGGATGGCTGGACCGGCCGCATCCCCTCCACCGGCGTTGAGGTCAAGGGGTCGTCGCGAGCCCGCTGTCTGGCCAGGCTGCGCCGAGCCGCCGGAGACGGCATGTCCGTGATCGTCGAGGTCACCCCGGAGTTGGCCGGCGTGGCCGAGGCCGCGGCGATCCTGGGATGGGACCGCCGGCGGGTGATCACGTACGTGGACCGGGGATCGTTCCCCGAGCCGGTGGCCCGCCTGGCCTCGGGACGCGTGTGGCGGCGCGAGGACATCGAGGCCTTCCGCCGGGCGTGGAACCGAAGACGGGCGCGCCGAGTCCGGTGAACGCCTCCCGGACCCTGTTCTTGATCCGCCACGGGCGATCCGACCAATCCTCGAACGATCTCTTGGACACGACGAGGGGGGCACAGTGGGACCCGCCGCTCGACGACGTGGGCCGGGAGCAGGCTGAACTCCTGGCCCGTCGTCTGGTCCTGATGGAGCGGCCGGCGGCCGTGTACTCGTCTCCGCTTCGTCGAGCCCGGGAGACCATCGAGCCATTCGCGGACACCGCCGGGATCGAGGTGACCTTCGAGGACGAGCTGATAGAGGCCCACATCGGCCGGTGGGAGAATGTGAGCTTCGAGGACATCCTAGCGTCTGATCCCGAGCTCCTGGGCCTGGTCCGGAGCCAGCGGGCGATCTGGCACCGGGCGCCGGGCGGAGAGGCCGTGGAGGCGTTCCGGAAGCGCGTGCACGACACGATCGAGTCGATCCTTGAGCGGCACGCGGTGGGCGACGTATTCGTCGTCGCCCACGGAGGCGTGATCAACGCCTACCTCGGGCCGCTGCTGCTGGTCGAGAACGAGATGTTCTTCCTGCCGGAGAACAGCTCGCTGAACTCGGTCGAGGTCGAGGGATCAGAGCGGCGGGTCCGGTTCCTGAACGACGTCCTTCACCTCTCGGATCCTCAGCTGTTCGAGCCGTGAAATCGCGAAAGGGTCGCCCCGCGTTCGCGGGGCGACCCTTTCGCGTCCTGTCTCCAGGCCCGCTATGCCGCCCGCGGGATACCGGTCTCGATCTCCGTGGCCCGGTCGTTCGTCCGGTGCGCGTACGAGGCCAGCAGGTCGAGCACCTCGTGCCACGCGCAGGCCAGGCCGCCGATCACGAGCCCGGTGGCCACCGTACCCATCCACAGGGTCCGAAGGCCGATGCCGAACCCGGCGAACATCGAGAGGTCTGCGGCCCAGGCGATGCCGATGCCGGCCAGGAACGCAAGGAACGGTCGCGCCGACCGGCGGACGTTCACTGTGCCGCCCACCAGATCCACGAACTTGGCCACTGCAAGCCCAAGAAGGACGATCGTTGCGAAGACGTACATGAGCACCTCCTCCGGCCGTCTCCGTACGATTGGCTTTGACGGCATTCGGCGGCAATCGGTAACGGGGGCTGGCTATACTGCCTGGTCATCCGACCTGCGACCCCAGGAGGCGCTCGTGCCCGTCCAGTTCCTCTCCGAAGCTTGGACGACCGAGCTGAAGGGCCGACTGAACGCGACCGACTCCTTCAGGAAGGCGGCGGGGTCGGCCTCCGCCACGCTCCAGCAGGTGATCACGGGTCCGGACGGCGAGCGTCGATACTGGATCAGGATCAACGACGGATCGATCGACATGGGCCAGGGAGAGATCGAGGCCCCCGACGCGACCATCACGCAGGACTACGACACGGCGGTCGCGCTGGCCAAGAGCGAGCTCAACCCGGTCACGGCGTTCATGAGCGGGAAGCTCCGGATCTCCGGCAACATGATGCTGCTGATGCAGTTGCAGGGGGCCATCTCGGAGCTGCCGAAGGTCATGCAGGAGATGGACGTCGACTACTGACCCGCGCGCTCGGGCGACACGGTGAACGTTGCCGTTGCCCGGGCCAGGAGTTCACCGTCAGGGCCGACGACGTCGGCTTCCGCGTAGCCGAACCGCCGACCCGTCTTCACCACTGTCCCCCGGGCGGTTACCCGCCCGGCGCGTCCGGGGGAGAGGAAGGTCACGCTCAGGTGGGTCGTGACGTGACGCGTGCCGGGCTCGAGTACGGTGCGGTAGGCGAGACCGGTGGCCGTGTCGGCAAGCGTGGCGATCAACCCACCGTGCAGGAGACCCACGAGGTTCAGGTGGCGTGATTCGACATCGAGGGCGACGTGGACCTCACCGATCTCCACACGCTCCAGGCGCATCCCCATCCAGCTGTGGAACCCGGACCGGGCGAAACGCTCCCGAACCTCGTCGATCCTCGGTGTGCTCGACTCCACGGTTCCCTCGGCGCGTAGTGTCCCACGGGCATCCTCGTTGACGCCTCGAACCGTGGGCGGCGACAATCGCCCACCGAGGGGGTGCCATGGGCGTTGAGGCGGAGCGAGCGACCGGTGAGCAGCCGGAGAGCGACCGGGTCTGGAGCATCGAGACCCACGGGATCGACCCCATCCCCGAGTCGGACCGCCATGGGGCCCCGATCGAGCTGTTCTGGGTGTGGTGCGCCGCCAACATCAGCATCCTGGGCATCACCTACGGCGCATTCCTGGTGGTCTTCTACTCCCTGAACCTTCCGCAGGCCGTGGTGGCCGCAGCCGTGGGCACGGTCCTGTCGTTCTTCCTCGTCGGCTACGTGAGCCTGGCGGGCAAGCTTGGCGGAGCACCGACCCTGATCCTGTCCCGGGCGTCCTTCGGCGTGGTCGGCAACGCGCTCCCCACGCTGGTGAGCTACATCTCGTTGGTGGGCTGGGAGATCATCCTGGTAGCCCTGTCCACGTTCGCCGCGGAGACGGTGCTGGCACGGTTGGGCTGGGTGCACGGGGATCTGGCCCTCGGGGTCTCGTTCGTGATCGTCGCGGCGGCCACGATCGCCGTGGGGCTCCTCGGACACGCCACCATCGTCAGGATCCAAACCTGGTTCACCTGGGCCTTCGCCGTGCTCACGGTGGTGTTCATGTCGCTCGTGTGGTCGGAGATCGACTGGGGCATGGTGACCTCCCTCCCGTCCGGACCGTTCTGGGGAGGGCTCGTGGGAGGGACCTCGATCATCATGGCCGGCCTTGGCATCGGCTGGGTGAACGCCGCCGCCGACTACAGCCGGTACCTGCCCAGGTCCTCGAGCTCGCGGTCGGTGGTGGGATGGACCGTGTTCGGCGCGAGCGTCGCTCCGATCATCCTCATCATCTTCGGGGTGCTCCTGACGGCGAACAATCAGGCCCTGGCCACCTCGACCAACCCGATCGGCGTGTTGGCCGAACCCCTGCCGACGTGGTTCCTGGTGCCCTACATGATCGTCGCGGTGGGCGGGCTGGTGGCCGGCGCGGTGCTCGACATCTACTCCTCGGGACTCAACCTGCTCACGCTGGGTCTGAGGATCCCTCGGTACCAGTCCGTGGCCATCGACGGTGTCCTGATGATCGTCGGGAACATCTACATCCTTTTCTTCAACCGGGATTTCTTCACGCCGTTCCAGGGGTTCCTGATCACGCTCGGGGTCCTTCTGGCGGCGTGGGCCGCGATCTTCCTCACCGACATGGCTCTGTTCCGCGGGCGCGGTGGGTATTCGGAGCGCGATCTGTACGCGACCGAGGGGATCTACGGCGCCGTCAACCCGGCCGGCGTCCTCGCGTTCCTGGTGGCGTCGTTCGTTGGTCTGGGCCTGGTCACCTCGCAGGCCCCGATCTTCAAGTGGGTCGGCTACCTGTTGCGGTGGTTCGACTTGGAGGACTCCGCGCTCGCCTCCAGCAGCATCGGCCTGTTCGTCGGGTTCATCCTGGCCGGGGCGCTCTACGCGATCCTCAGCGCCCTGGCGCCCGCGCGATCGCAGACCCGGGCGATCAGCACGATCCCGTGAGCCCGGAGGGCCGGCGCCGCGAGTCGGGGAAACGACGTCCATCGTGACTACACCCGTGCTCTTCGACCACGATGGCGGCATCGACGACTATCTCAGTCTCCTGCTCCTCCTCACGTACGGTGACGTAGATCTGCTGGGGATCTCGATCACGCCGGCCGACACGCTGCTCGAAGGCGCCGTGCCGGCCACGCGGAAGATCCTCGATCTTGGCGGCCGGTCCGGAGTCGCCGTGGCGGGCGGGACGCTCGAAGGCCCGAACCCGTTCCCGTTCTCTTGGCGCCTGGACTGCATGCGGGTGAACAGCCTCCCCGTCCTGAATCAGCGTGGTGACATAGGGGCGCCCCTTTCCGACCTACCGGGTGAGGAGTTCCTGAGCCGTGTGCTGCTCGATGCGGCGGAGCAGGTGACGCTGCTGATGACCGGCCCCCTTACCAACCTGGCCTGGGCCCTCGACCACCATCCAAAGGTGGAGGAGAAGGTCCGCGAGCTGCTGGTCATGGGCGGGGCGCTGGAGGTGGACGGGAACGTGCGGGAGCCTAGGCACGATGGCTCAGCCGAATGGAATTTCTACTGGGACCCACCCGCGGCGAAGCGGGTGTTCGACTCGTCGATCCCCATCACGATGTTCCCACTCGATGTCACGAACCAGGTCCCGGTGACCGACGCGTTCCGGACCTCCTTCGGCCGCCAGTACGCGTACCCCTTGTCGGCCGCCGCGGGGACGATCTGGGCCATGACGGCGGGATGGGAGCTGGCCACAGGCCTCCCGTACTTCTGCTGGGACACCCTGGCGACGTCCTCGCTCGCCGTGCCCGAGCTGTGCGAGTTCCGCGACGTGACCTGTGACGTCGCAACTGACGGGCCGAGCGAGGGTCGATCCGTGCTCACCTCGAACGGGCGTCCGGTGAGGGCCGCCCTCGGGGTGGACGCGGAGGGGTTCTACGCCCACTGCCTGGAGACGCTCCGACGCTGATGGATCGGGTCGTGGTGGTCGGCAGCTACAACGTCGGCCTGACCGTCGTCGCCCCGGCGCTGCCCGCCCCCGGCCAGACCGTCCTGGGGCACACGTTCGACATGGGCCCCGGAGGCAAGGGATCGAACCAGGCCATCGGGGCCCGACGTCTCGGTGCAGATGTGACGCTCGTCGTGAAGCTGGGCTGCGATCCATTCGCCCAAGCCGCGCTCGAGCTGTTCGATCGGGAGGGTCTGCTGGGGCCGGGGATCCTGGAGACCAGGGGCCACACAGGCGTCGGCCTCATCCTCGTTGACGACGACGGACGCAACATGATCGCCGTCGCTCCCGGAGCGAACGGCCGCCTGGTCCCGGGCGATCTGGATCGGATGCCGGACCTGTTCGAGGGCGCGTCCCACCTGCTCTGTCAGTTGGAGTGCTCACCCGAGCTGTTCGCCGGCGCCGCCGAGCGGGCCCGGGCGGCCGGGGCGACGACGATCCTCAACCCGGCGCCCGCCGTCCCGCTGTCCGACCCGGTCCTGGCGCTGGTGGACATCCTCACGCCGAACCAGACGGAGCTCGCCACGTTGAGTGGCGTGCCGACCGAGGACGAGCGGGAGATCGAAGCGGCGGCCCGCTCGCTCCTGGCCCGGGGGGTCACGGAGGTGGTGGTGACCCTGGGCGAACGCGGGGTCTTTCGGGTGATGCCCGACGGGATCCAGACCCGGCCAGCCCGGAGGGTCTCAGCTCGGGACACGACCGGTGCCGGCGACGCGTTCAACGCCGGCCTGGTGACCGGGCTGTCCGCGGGGTCCTCGATGACCGAGGCCATCGAGCTGGGGATCCGGGCGGGCGCGTTCTGCGTCACCAGGCTCGGCGTGATCGATGGGCTCCCCACGCGGCAGCAGCTCGACGCAGAGGTCCCGGCATGAATGCCGAGGACATCGCCGCGCACATCCAGCACACGAACGTTCGTCCGGAGGCCACAGGGACGGACATCGAGCGGCTGTTGGCCGAGTGCCTGGAACACGGGTTCAACGGCGCGATGGTCAACCCGATCTGGCTGCCCCTGGCCGCGGCCACGTTGAAGGGTTCGGCGGTCCGGGTGTGCACGGCGCTGGACTTCCCCATGGGCGGCGCCACGACGACGACGGTGGCCGGACAGGCGGCCGAA
>DASSSA010000013.1:0-5861 GCA_035701505.1 Actinomycetota bacterium | reverse complement strand
CGTGGCCAGGCTCGGCGGGAACAAAGGGCCGTATGCCGTGGCCGGTGTGATGGTGGCCAGGATGCTGCCGTCCATCCTGTTCGGACCGGTGGCCGGCGCGCTGGTGGACCGGTTCGACCGCAAGCGGATCATGATCACCGCGGACCTGTCCCGGGGGGCGCTCTACGCCTCGATGCCGTTCCTGGGCAAGCTGTGGGCCATCTTCGCGGTGTCGTTCGTGATCGAGTGCCTGTCGCTCCTGTGGACGCCGGCCCGAGACGCGAGCCTCCCCAATCTGGTTCCACGGCGCCAGCTGGCCAACGCGAACTCGCTCGGGCTGGTCTCGACGTACGGGACCCTTCCCCTGGGAGGGGCGATCTTCGCCCTCCTCGCCGGCACCTCGAGCCTGGTCCCCTACTTCAACGTACGTCCCACGTTCCTCGCGCTGTGGCTCGACGCGGCCACGTTCGGGTTCTCCGCCCTGATGATCAGCGGGATCGCCATCCCGGCGCCGCCCGCTCTGTCCGGGGGGAGATTCGTCATGGCGAAGGTCTGGACCGACATCGTCGAGGGCGTCCGGTTCCTCCGTGAGAGCTCCCTCGCCTCGTCCATGACCGTGGGGATCGTCGCTGCGTTCAGCGCGGTGGGCGCCGTGCTGGCCATCGGACCCTTCTTCGCCCAGACGACACTGTCGGCAGAGGCAACCGGATGGGGGGTGCTCGTCACCTCGTTCGGCATCGGGATGGGTATCGGCATGGCCACCGTGAACAAGCTCGTCGAGTTCGCCGAGCGGGATCGGCTGTTCGTGTGGTCTCTGATCGCGGCGGCCGTCACGCTGTGGGTGCTGGCTGCCATGCCGAACATCACGCTCGCGGCGATCTTCACCGTGGTCCTCGGATGCTTCTGTGGGGCGGCGTGGGTCTCCGGCTACGTGCTGTTGCAGGAGAACATCGCCGACGAGTATCGAGGGCGGACGTTCGGCTCCCTCACGGTCCTGTCCAGGTTCGGCCTGTTCCTCTCGCTGACGGCGTTCCCGGCGCTGGCCGGCCTGGTCGGGGAGGACCACGAGGTCTTCGTCGGGACGCAGCGGATCGACCTGGCCGGGACCAGGATCGCCCTGTGGGTGGCGGGCGCCGGCGTGGTCGTCGCCGCCGACGTCACCCGTCGAGGGCTGAGGCGCTTCCGGGTGAGCCGTCCGAAGCCCCTCGCCCTGGTCCCGAAGTTGAAGCGGCCACCGAGGAGAGGGATCTTCGTCGTGTTCGAAGGTGTGGAGGGCGCCGGCAAGGGGACGCAGGTCCCCCTGACCGAGGAATGGCTGAAGTCGCAAGGAAATGATGTCCTGGTGACCAGGGAGCCGGGCGGAACCGAGGTGGGGGAGCGCCTCCGCGCCCTCCTCCTCGATCACGACACGGGACACATCGAGCCCAGGACCGAGGCGCTGCTGTTCGCTGCCTCTCGGGCGCAACACGTTGCCTCGGTCATCCGACCGGCCCTGGCCGAGGGCAAGGTGGTGATCTGTGACCGGTACATCGACTCGTCCCTCGCCTACCAGGGATGGGGTCGGGGCCTGGGCGAGCCGGACGTGCTGACCCTGAACGTGTGGGCGACGCAGGGCCTGTTCCCTGACCTCGTGCTTCTGCTCCATCTGGAGCCTGAGGCGGGACTCCTCCGCTCGCTCGAGGAACCCGACCGCATCGAGATGGAATCGGGCGACTTCCATGCCAAGGTGTCCAACGCCTACCTGAAGATCGCGGAGGAGCACCCGGAGCGGTTCGTGGTGATCGACGCGAATGCCGCGCCCGAGACCGTGCACGAGCGGGTGAAGGAAGCGCTGGGCCGCGTGCTGAAGGAGCGAGAGGAGGCGGATGGCGACCGTGCCTGAGCCGGTGGTCCTGGACCGCGTCCCGGGGCAGGAGGGGGCCATGGCCTTCCTGCGGCAGGCCGCGGTCCGGCCGCATCACGCGTACCTGTTGGCCGGGCCGGAGGGATGCGGGAAGCAGCTGGCGGTGCGGGCCTTCGCCGCCACCCTGCTGTGCGCGCGAGGCGGGTGCGGGGAGTGTCGGGACTGTCGGCTGGCCCTGGACGATCGTCACCCGAACGAATTCCTCGTCGAGCCGGAGGGGCGGGACATCCACGTGGACACCATCCGGTCCGATGTGTGGCACCCCGCCTACCGCACGGCCCCGGAGCCGAGGAAGAAGGTGTTCGTGATCCGGGAGGCCGACCGGCTGAACCCGGCCGCCGCCGACACGCTCCTGAAGGTGTTGGAGGAGCCGCCCGCCGACGCCGTCATCGTGCTGCTGTCGGCCCGGCCGGACGAGCTTCCCGAGACGGTGCTCTCCCGGTGCCACGTCGTGACGTTCCGGCCCCTGGCCGAGCGTTTCGTCGCCGACACGCTTGCCTCGGAGGGTGCCGACCCCTCCCGTGCCCGCCTGGCCGCCCGCCTGGCCGGAGGGAACCTCGGCCGGGCCCGACGCCTTGCCATGGGCCCCGAGGGGCTCGCCTTCCGCGACGTGGGAGCAGAGGCCATCCGCTTGTCCGCGACGGGGCCTCGGGGGGCGCTCGATGCCGCCGACGTCGTGCTCGAGGCGGCCGAGGACTATCGCAAGGGCCTGAAGGACCGGCTCGAAGTGGAACTCGCGCCGTTCCTGGACGAACGAGGCAGGCCGGAGGAGGCGTACCGGGGTGCGATCCGCCGGCTGGAGGAGCGGCACAGGCGCCGGGTGAAGCGGGCCGAACGGGACTACGTGGACTGGGTGCTGCTGGGGGTCTCGTCCCTGCTCCGTGACCGGGTCGTCGCCGGCGTGGGCGGCGGGGGGGAACTCGTGATCAACCTGGACATCCGGCCTGAGCGGGGGCAGAGCCCGGGGATCCGGAAGGACCTCGCGGCCTCCGCGCGGGGGCTGGCGGCCATCGAGGAAGCGAGGGCCGCACTGGCAGAGGAGCTGAACCTGAATCCACGGCTGGTGCTGTAGCGGGCGTTCCTCCAGCTCGGCGAGGCTGCGGCGTAGCGCGGCCACTCGCCCCGAAGTGGTGCTGGCATCACTGTCGGTGCTGCGGGCCGGTGAGACAGTTCGGGTGGAGGATGATGCCCGGAGGACCGTTCGAGTGCTCATCGTGGACGACCAGGAGCCGTTCCGTCTGGCCGCGAGGATGGTGGTCGATGCCACCGACGGGTTCGAGGTCGTCGGGGAGTCCGAGACCGGCGAGGACTCGATCGAGAAGGCCAGGTCGCTGGAGCCGGACCTGGTGCTGATGGACGTCAACCTGCCCGGCATCAACGGCCTGGAGGCCACGCGCAAGATCCTCGAGGACTCGGGCGCTCGGACCGTGATCCTCCTCCTGTCCACGTACGAGGAGGACGAGTACGCGCCCCGGGCCGCCGAGTGCGGCGCGGCCGCGTACATCCCCAAGTCGGCCTTCGGCCCGGACCGGCTGGAGTCGGCCTGGGCCGCGGCGGCCGACGCGTCCTAGGACGCCGTCACCGGCAGGCGGCCGGTCACGGTCGTCCCCCGCCTCGGTGCGGACGTGACCTCCAGCGTCCCGCCGATCGCGTCCAACCGGTCGGCCATCCCCTGCAGGCCGGTCCCGTACGCCGCGGCCTCGGTGTCGAACCCCCGTCCGTCGTCGGCGATCTGGAAGGTGAGGTGCCCGTCGGTCGAGGTGAGCCGGACCGTTGTCTGCGTCGGGTTCGCATGCTTCAGCGCGTTCTGGAGCCCCTCGAGGACGCAGAAATACACCGCGGCCTCGATCTCCTGGGGGAACCGGCCGATGGCGTCGGCCTCGACCGCGACCGGAACGGGGAACTTGCGCGCCTGGGCTTCCACCGCGACCGCGAGACCCTTGTCGGCCAGGAGCGGCGGGTAGATCCCCCGGGCCAGATCTCGCAGGTCCTGTAGCGCGCGGTTGGTCTCCTGTTGGATCTGCGCCAGCAGTTCGTGGGCTTTGGCCGCGTCCTTGTCCACCATCGAGTCCGCCAGACGGAGCTTCACGGCGAGCGCCACCAGCTGCTGCTGGGCCCCGTCGTGGATGTTGCGCTCGATCGCGCGCCTCCCGTCGTCCTGGGCCTTCACCAGGCGCTGGCGGGACGCCCGGAGCTCCTCGATCAGGCGGACGTTCCTGAGCACCAGCCCGGCCTGGCCCGCCAGGTCCTGGACGACGCGTTCTCGGGATCGATCCAACGGGTCGTTCGCCGGCATGGCCACCACGAGAGCCCCCAGGAGCTCTCCCTGGTCCCGGACCTCCGCGGTCAGGTCCCCGGGGAGCTCGGGGAGCGGTCCGGCGGGAGCGCGGAGCGCCGGTGGGGCATCGGCGTCCGCCGGCCACCATGCCTCCGGGCGGAGGTCGGATCCGATCCGCAGCCATACGGTCGCCGTGGCGGCACCGGTCGCCGCATGCAGGACGCTGGCCATCCGCAGGAGAACGTCCTGGGTCGAATACGTCTCGGCCAGGCGCTCGGAGAACTCCGTGAGGACCTCGTACGGCGTCGCACGACGCCCGTAGACGAGGCGATCGGCGATCATGCGAGCGACCCGTCGCAGCGGCCAGAACAGGAGCCCGAGGACCAGTCCGGCCAGGAGCATCGCGGCCGGGCTGTCCGAGAGCGGTCCCACCACGATGCCGCCGACGATGCCGAGCAGGACGACCCCCGCGATGACGATGAGGATCACCAGCACCGCCGCGACGGCCGCCTTCTTCAGCACGATGTCCAGATCCCACAGCCGGTACTTCAGGATGGCGACGCCCGCGGCCCAGGGGACCCCGATACCGAAACTGACGAAGAAGGCGAACCCGAGGATGTCGTTGACCACCCTGGTCTGGTTGGCATGGAGGCCGATCGAGGACACGAGCGTCGCCGCGAAGAGGGCGACGCTGATGGCGGCAACGTACGAAAGCCACCGGATCTGCTGGCGTTCGTCGCCGGCTGCCCGTCGGAAACGGAGCACGAGCGAGACGGGCGCCAGCACCGAGACCGCGATGGCCAACAGCCCGACGGCGGGAAGGGCCAAGTCGAGGAGGCGTTGTAGGCTCTCGACCCCGGTCGGGTTGGGGATCCTGACGCCGGACCCGCCGGTGTCTGTGCCCACGTCGATCGTCCCCATGCGGATGATCGTGCCCAGGATCCCGAGACCGAACGCAACGATCGTGGCCGCTGGAAGGAACTTCCACCTAGGGGAAGGTGGCCGCCCCGTGGGGAACAGCACGACAAGGACGAGGATCGGGGCGAAGACGACCAGGAACAGCCAGTTCGAGAGCCAGGCCGCGAGCTCGCCGCCGGGGATCGACCCGGGCGACGTGACGTAGGCATAGGTGGCGTACTCGCTCGACAGGCCGGCCAGCACGTAGGCTCCGGCGGTCACCATCATCAGCCAGCCGATCGTGTTCCCGGCCGTTCGGGCCACGATGAACGCCCCCACGGTCCCGTAGCCGATGATCATCGCGACAGAAAGGACCAGGAATGCCGGGTCGTTCTGGAGCGAACCGTTGATGGCCGCCAGCGTGAGCGCTGCGGCCACCGTCAGCACGAGGACCAGCCAGAGGCCGAGCGCCAGCCCGGCCCTCGTCGAGGGTCTCATGCCGGGTCTCTCTGGTGCACGGGGATCCTCATGGCCATGGCCTGATTCTGGGCCGGGGCGGCGTCGGAGGAAAGTGTGGGCTCCGCCCGGACGAGGCCGGGTTCACCACCACGGCCGGGGATGCTGGCACCACCTCGTCGCAGCCCTCCTGGACACGCGGGGGGCGGCCCAGGAGCAGTGCACTTCCCGGACCCCGCGTCAGGGATGCTCCGTGTCGCGGAGGAACGCCAGGACGGCCATGACCCGGCGGTGGACCTCCGTCTCCTCGGTGAGGCCCAGCTTGTGGAACAGGGAGTTGATGTGCTT
>DASSSA010000012.1:0-35496 GCA_035701505.1 Actinomycetota bacterium | reverse complement strand
GGTGACCTTCTCCTTGCCGTCGGACCGGACGTAGGGGCGTGCCTCAGCCTCGGTTGTCGCCACGCGGAGCCTCCCCGCTTAGGAGGAGGCATATCCTACGCGGCTCGCCGGGACGGGTTCGGACGGCGGTGATGGGCAGGGTGGTAACCCCCGATACGGAGTTGACGAGAGACGAGGGAGAAGAAGCCGGATTCCCGTCCGGCACCGACGCATGACAGGAGCACCGATGAGCGACCGGGATTTGAACCGAGAGCTGGAGCGGGCGCGGGAAGCAGGCGACCTGGAGCGGGTCGTCCCGATCGCGGCCGCGGGCGATGGGGCCTTTCGCTTCTCCTATCTGATCTCCCACCAGGCGCAGGACGGCCCCTCCCCTCGAACAGACCTTCCGTCACCTTCTCGAGCGCAGTAAAGTTTGCCGCGGACGCCTGAGCATCCCCGGACACCTTTGTGACGGCTCAGCACGATCGAGGCGTGGGCGCCTCACTCAGGCTTCGAACCTGCGAACCGAGCGATCTCGACCGCGTGCTCGTCGTAATGCTCGAAGGTCTCCTCGACGAACCACTTCACGGAGACGTCGTCGATGGCCTTGGCGAGCGCCGCGCGAGCCCGCTCGCGCATCCCCGCGGTACTCGACTCCACCGTTTCCCAGGTCATCGCCTTGGACTCCTGCGCCACTCGGTCGTTCTCGGCGTCCCAATACGCGTCGTCGTGGTCCCACGGATCGGAGAGGTCGCCAGCCGCCCTCGCCTCGATCGTGTCGGCGCAGAACCCCGCCCAATATGCGCAGTGCCATAGGAGGTCCTTGACCGACCATCCGGGCACCACCCCGTCTACGGCTCGGCGGTCGGCGGGGACCCGCCCCACCGCGGCCTCGAACGCGCTCCAGGATGCATGCTCACGCTCCAACAGCTCGTCGCGATCCATCGTCACCTCGTTTTCGGGAAGCCCCGGTCCGACCCCGCCGGTCGACTGGTGTGCGATCTGTCGTCACTATCTTGCCCACCCTGAAGAAGCGCAAAGCCAGGATCCGAGAATCGGCCCCGAATACCGTTCCCATGGCACGATCAGCAGCGCGAGAAGGGATCTGCGGATGCGCGTCCTGATGTGGCACGGGTGGTTGCTCGAGGGCACGGGCTCGAACGTCTTCACGGCGAGGGTGGCCGAGGGGCTCACCAGCGACGGGCACGACGTAGTGCTCCTTTGCCAGGAGGGGCGGCCCGAACGGTATCCGTGGGTCGATGCCACTGGAACGATCGGCGCGGAAGGGGTATCCGACCTCACGCCGAACGGAACCACGGCCCACCCTGGGCGCTGCATTCTCCTCCGGCCGGACATCGGACAGCTGCTTCCGGTGTTCGTCCTCGACGAATACGAGGGCTTCGACGTCAGGCGTTTCCTCGATCTGACGGACACGGACCTCGAGCGATATCTCAGCCGGAACGTCGAGGCAGTGCGCCGAGCCGTGGCGTGGCAGCACACAGACGTCGTGATCACCGGTCATGCGATTCCGGGCGGGGTCGTCGGCAAGCGTGCGGTCGGCGGAGGGAACTTCGTGACGACGATCCACGGAAGCGACATCGAGTACGCGATTCGGCTGCAGCCGCGGTACCGACGACTCGCCGCGGAGGGGCTCCTCGAGGCTGCGGCGGTGACCGGCTCGTCCCGCGACGTCATCACGCGGTGCGCGCAGCTCGTGCCCGGTGTCGAACAGCTCGCCCACGTTGTTCCCCCCGGCGTCGACGCGGCGCGCTTTAGGCCACGGCCGCGGGACGAGGCCCTGCTTGACCTCGCGGGCCGACTCGACGCCGATCCAGAGACCCGACGCGGTCGACCGTCATCGCTCGACGTCCATGTCCGACGCGCCTTCGAAGCACGCGACGGGGAGGCTCTGGACGCACTGGCGCATGCCTACGACCAAACGGTTCCCGACCCCGCGGCCGGGGCACGCTTGCGCACCTTGTCGACGGGCCATCCGATCGTCGGCTACCTCGGCAAGCTGATCCCGCAGAAGGGTGTCTCCTTGCTCCTTCGAGCGCTCCCTCGATCGCGCCATCGACCCTCCTCGCTGATCGTCGGGTTCGGCCTCGAGCGGGAGCGGTTGACGGCGCTCGCCTTCGCACTCGCGGCGGGCGACGAGCAGGCGGTCCAATGGCTGCTGGGCACATCCGATACCGTCTTTGGCGGATCGGATCCCCCACACACGCCGCTGCTATCCGAGGTCGTCTTCACGGGGCGACTGGATCACAGCTACGCCCCGGATGCGCTTGCCGCGATGGATGTGTTGGTCGTGCCATCCGTCCTCGAGGAGGCGTTCGGGATGGTGGCGGCCGAGGGAGCGGCAGCGGGCGCCCTCCCGCTCCTCGCGCGTCACTCCGGACTCGGCGAGGTGGCGGCCGCGCTCGAGGGGCACGTCGGCCGGCCGCAACTGTTCTCGTTCGAACCGGGTCAGGGCGCACCTGATCGGATCGCAACGGGGATCGATCGGCTGATCGAGCTGCAACCGCGAGAGCGGAACACGCTCCGGGAGGCGATCCGTGGATTCGTCGCCGAGGAGTGGTCGTGGCGGCGAACGGCCGCAGGGCTCCTTAAGGTGGCGGGTCCGATGACTTGAGGGCGGTCGATGGTACGCCACGGAGCAGGCCAACACCTTTGCGCCGCTTACAGCCAGTCCGGAAGCTCCCGGCCGGTGGCCGCGTGGAACTCGGCGATCACTCGCCGGGCCGTCCCCACAGCCCACTGCGCTTCCCCGGCCCCGACTTCGGAGGGGATCTCCGGAGGCGGCGTCTGGGACCGGCGGTCCAGCCTCTCTGGCTCCCCCCGGAATCCGAGCGCCGCGTCGCGAAGGGCCTGCAGGCGCTCCAGGTCGGGCGCCGCCTCGAGCTGCCGTCCGAGCGTTCGCTCGCAGAGATCGTGCCACTTCGGCAGGAACCGAGCCCGGTAGTTGAAGCTCGCGATCTCTTCTCCCCCTACCCGGTTCACCAGAGCCTCCAGGGCGCCGTGCGCTGCCAACACTGCGGCTACCGCCCGGCCCCGACCATCACTCGCACCGGTGGCCAGCTCGTTGGCGATCGAGAGGAGCATGCGCGGCTCGACCATCGGAGTCAGGCTACGCCCGCACTCCTGAAGGGTGGAGCGGATGTTGTCATTTCCCTTGCTTCCGCCCATGCCTGTCAGGCGGCTCCGAGGGCCGGGGTGGCAGACGGCCCGTCCGTCGCGTCGACGATCGCGAGCACGTGTCGGTGAGATCATCCACCCGTGTCTGGAAAGGCGTCCGCCACGGAGAGCTGGTCCGTAGCCGTGTGGAACCTCGACGAGGGAAGGTCGGCGAAAGCGCGGAGCTGGAAGATCGTTGAAGAGCTACAGGCGACCGTCGCCCTCCTGAATGAGGCACGAGTCCCAACGGGGGGTCTCAGAGGTCAGATCATGGGTGGGGAGAGCACGGTTGGACGGGACGACAAGATCCGGAAGTGGTCGACCGCCATCTTTTCCCCGCACAAGCTTCATGACCCGGAGGACGTCTGGACGACGGCCTGGGGCAAGCGCCGGGCTCCGCTCGCCAACACGCGAGCGGGCTCCTGGACGGCGGCTGTGGTTTCCATTCCCGATGTCGGCGAGGTAACTGCCGTCGCACTCTACGGCCTCCTGGACGAGAGGAGCGACGCCTCCGTACATCGTTCGCTATCGGATCTGACGCCGCTCTTCGAAGACCGGCGCTACGGCGAACGCCTCGTCATCGGTGGAGATCTCAACACGTGGACGGGGTGGGCAGCCGGAAGTCGACATCTCGCCCGAGACGAGGCGGTCCTCCAGAGGATCGAAGCCTTTGGCTTCGTCGACTGTCTCGTTGCGGCCCAGAAGTCCGATCGCGGTCCTTTGGCGGGCTGCCCCTGCAGGTTCGGCGATGCGTGCACCCATACGAGGACCCGACTTGATCGCAACAACCCCGAGATTCCTTATCAGATGGACTACCTTTTCGCATCACCCGCCCTGGCGGCAGGCTTGATCACGTGCGAGGCCCTGGACATGGGTGAGAACAATCCCAGCGATCATTTCCCCATCCGTGCAACGTTTGCGAAATAGGGTTCAGTCAACCGGTTGAGGCATTGCGGAATAGCGGGCGCAGCGGGTTCACCCGGAGCAGCATGGCGCCGGCCGCGAGGAGGATGACGCCCAAGGCCGGCACCGCCACAACCTCGCCCTGCACGGGGAACGCCACGTCGGCGATGATGGCCATGCCGCCCGACGCGGCGACGGCTCCGGCGACCGAGGTGGCCAGTCCAATCCATCCCCGACGCGCGGGGGGTGGCGGTGCGGCCGGCCGCTCGGCCCATCGGAACGCGTACAGGAACGGCACCAGGCACACGGCGCACGCCGCGATCCACCCCAGCCGCAGCCACCACCATGCGGCGCTGAGCGTCTCGGGCTGCGGCCACAGCCCGGTGGGAAGCAGGATGACCGCCGCGAGCACCGCCGCCGTCATGTTCCACAGGTAGAACGTCATGACCATGCTGTTCGCATAAACCACCCCCAGCCACGCCCGCGGCCGGGCAAGCCACCGGTTGGCGGCGTCCTGCAACAACAGCATCGCTCCGCACTGCCACACCGCCAGTGCGAGCAGCGCCAGCGTCGGGGGCAGGGTGTTCGAGCGCTCGGCATGGGTCAGCCCGATCATCGAGACCGGGTAGTCGAACCACGTGGTGAGCACGGCCATGACGGCGAGCCCGACAGCGGCCATGGCCCACGGGATCCACCGGCGGCTCGTGAGCGCGCCGTCGCGCCACAGGAACCCGAGCTCCAGGACGGCGAGCCACACCGACGCGAAGTTCAGGACGGCGACGAACGGGACGTCGAGCCCGTACCGCAGCGCATCGACGATCGCGACGGCCACGGCGAGGACGACGAAGACGCGCGCTCCGCCGAACCGCTGGTGCGCCACGAGCAGCGGCGGGGCCGAGGCCACTGTCAGGACGTAAACCGCCAGGAACCAGATGGGAAGGGCCACCTCGCGCCCGCCGGTGCGAGCCATGCCAGAAGAGATGATCCCCAGGGCCACGGCGAGGATCGGCAGGATGGTCCAGAACGCCACGAAGATCAGCGCCGGGCCGAGCAGCCTCGCCGACCGTGCGCGGAGCCAGTCCGCGTAGTTCACGCCCCGCTCGCTCGCCGATCGCCAAGAGAACGCGTTCGTGAACCCTCCGACGATGAAGAAGATCGGCATGACCTGGAAGATCCAGGTGAGGATGTGCGTCCAGGGGTCGATCTCGAGCAGGTTCTGACCGGTGAACTTCCCGTCGTGGTAGCTCAGGACCGCCATCGTCCAGTGCCCCAGGACGACGACGAAGATGGAGGCCACTCGGAGCAGGTCGGCGTAACGGTTCCGCGTCGTGGGCGTCGCGACGGCGAGCTCCTGCGCGCTCAGCCGGCGAGCGCCGGCCGGCGCCCTCTCGCCCATGGCCCCAGTGTGCGCCTTCGGGAGGCCGGATGGAGAGTGCCAAGTTCTGTCATCCCCTGACGGGCAGTAGGGCTCCGCCCAGTCGGCCTCGTGAGGGAGCGGCGTCGCCGGTAGCCGTCTATCCGACGTCTATTCTGGTCGGACGTCGATTGGAGTTGACCAAGGTTGGGAGCGACCGGAGCCGACACCGCGCGGAAGAGGACGAGCGTTGCCATAGGAGGAGCGCTCGTGATAGTTGCGTTCGCCAGCGGTATCGCGGTGGGCGCGGCGGCCGACTCCTCCGACACACCTTCCACGAGTCGAGCGACCACCACCCCCACCAAGAGCGTGACATCAGCGGCGGACTATCTCCGGTATCACCCCGCCACTTCCCGAGAGCCGTTCAACGAGTACCTCGAGCCGTTCGACTTCGACCCGGCACCGCCCCTCGAGGTCACCCCCATCGACGGGTACTACATGCGGATCGTCGACCTCGAGGAGGTGGGGGGCCCGCGGTGGGGACTGCCCATCCACTGCCGCCGGTGTCCCGCGTTCCGGGTCGATCCCGGCGTGGAGACGCTCCTGCTGTATCGAGGCCGGTTCTGGCTCGAGCACCAGATGTCCGGGTTCAGGGCGCTCGGGCACTACGAGGTCCGGGGAAATCGCTTCACGATATTCAACGATGCCAACTGCTCGAGCGTGCGGGGTGAGTACGAGTGGTCGAGGACCGGCACGAGCCTGTCGTTCGAGGTGCTCGAGGATGTGTGTCCGTTCGAAGACGAGCGCGCCACCGACCTGATGTTCTCGACGTGGACCGCCGTCCGCCCATGCCTGTCCGGTATCGAGTACTGGTGGCCGGCGATGATCGGATGCCAAGCGGGAGAATCGGGAGTCAGGCCGTAGAACCTCGAGAGAGCAGCTTGAGCGGCCGCGGCTACGATGTTCGATCCATCGATATGACCGTTCGACACCACCCCATCGCCCTGGAGGACATCCGGGCCGCTCAGGACCGGATCCGGGACGACGTCGTCAGGACACCACTGATCCGCCTCCTACTCGACGAGGCTCCCGCGGAGATCCACCTGAAGCTCGAGATCCTCCAGCCCATCGGCTCGTTCAAGCTCCGCGGGGCAAGCAACGCCATTCGGCTCGCCGATCCCGATCGGATGCGGGATGGAGTCTGGACCATCAGTGCGGGCAACGCAGGTCAGGGAGTGGCGTGGTCCGCGCACCGGATCGGCGTGCCCTGCAGCGTGGTGGTCCCGGAGATCGCCGCCCAGACGAAGCTGGACGCCATGGAGCGGCTGGGAGCTCGGATCGTCAAGGTCTCGTTCGACGAATGGCAGCGCACCGGGATTACTCGGGCGCACGAGGAACTCGAGGGTCTGTTCGTCCATCCGTTCAGCGACGAGGCCTTCATGGCAGGCAACGGCACGATTGGTCTGGAGATCCTCGAGGACCTCCCGGACGTCGATGCGATCCTCGTGCCCTACGGCGGAGGCGGCCTGAGCTGCGGCATCGCGTCCGCCATCCGTGCGGTCGCGCCGAGGGTGAAGATCTACGCCTGCGAGTACGCCCCCAGCGCCCCCCTGGAGGCCTCGCTCGCGGCCGGCCACCCGGTGGAAGTCCCGTACACGCCGACGTTCGTGGACGGCATCGGCGGCCCCATCGTGTTCCCTGAGATGTTCGACCTCGCGGCGCGGCTCCTCGACGGGTCCATCGTGGTCGGCCTCGATGATGTGGCCGACGCGGTGCGATTGCTCGCCGAGCGCGCTCGAGTGATCGCGGAGGGCGCCGGGGCGGCCAGCGTGGCCGCGGCGCTCACCGGGAAAGCCGACGGGAGCAAGGTGGTCTGCATCGTCTCCGGCGGCAACATCGACTCGAAGAAGCTCGCGGCCATCCTTCACGGACAAACGCCGTCGGCTTAGGAAGCCGCCGCGTTGAGCGCTGCGGTGCTCCTGATCGGGATCGGACTCGGGATAGACTGAGCGGCACGAGACGAGATGGAGAAGGAACCGAACAGACAAAGGATCAGCCGAGCCGGAAGCCGGAGGAGAAGCCACCTCCCTTCAACCCGACCCGGATCTGGTCACGTTCCTCGAACGGGGGCGGAAGCACCACCCCAAGAAGGTGTGGAAGGAAACGGAACCCAGCCGATAGCCGCTCAGGACGGCCTTATCTGACCGGGACGCCCGAGGATGCGGCGCAGCGAAGGATCGCCTCAGCGGAAAGGTCGATGTCCTGCTCAGTCGTGGACCAGTTGGAGATCGAGATCCGCATCGCACCGCGACCCTGCCAGATCGTGCCACCCACCCAGCACGTCCCGTCGCGCTGGATCGCCGCGATGACCGCCGCAGTGCGCTCGTCGGCCCCGTGGTCGTCGTCGGTGGGCGCAGCGAAACGGACGAGGACCTGATTGAGGACGACGTCGTTGAGGATCGTGACCCCGGGTGCGGCGGCGAGCCGCTCCCCCATCCGGCGGGCGAGCGCGCAGCATCGGTCTACGAGCTCGGCGACGCCGGATCGACCGAGCGAGCGAAGCGAGGTGTAGACGCTGAGGCCTCGGGCGTGGCGGGATGATTCGGGTACATGGTCGTACGCCTGGTACGCCTCGCCGGCGCCCCGCACCAGATAGGCGGCGGTAACGGTCATCGCCGCCCGGTGAGCTGCCGGGTCGGCCACGAACACGATCCCGCAGTCATGCGGAACGTTCAGCCATTTATGCGCGTCGGTAGCCCATGACTGCGCCCTCTCGACTCCGTCGACATGATGGTGCAGTCCCAGCGATGTGGCCGCCCAGAGGCCGAAGGCTCCATCAACATGGAGCCAGGCGCCTCGCTCGGCTGCGGCTGCGGAGATCTCACCAAGCGGATCGAAGGCCCCGGTGTTGACGTTTCCCGCCTGGGCGCAGACGATCGTTGGCCCCGTGCTCGCCTCGATGGTCCGGCGGAGCTCGTCGGCCCGCATCCTACCCTGTCCGTCCACGGGGACCCTCGTCACGCGCTCGCTCCCGAGTCCCAGCATCCGGAGCGCAACGAAGATCGTGGTGTGCGCCTCGTCGCCGACGATGACGTTGACCGGCGGCGCGTCGAACAGCCCGCGCGCCTCCACGTCATAGCCCACCGCGTGAAGGACCCCATGCCGGGCGGCCGCCAGGCCGGTGAAATTGGCCATCGTCCCGCCGGTAACGAATCCCACACTCGCTGTGGCTGGCAACCCAAAGAGCGTCCTCAGCCAGGAGCCCGCCACCTCCTCGACGACGGACATCGCCGGCGATGCAGGGTAGTTCCCAGCGTTCTGGTCCCACGCCGCTGCCAGCCACTCGGTCGCAACGGTTACGGGGAGGCTTCCACCGATGACGAACCCGAAGTAGCGCGGGCCGGCGGTGGCCACGAGCCCGGGTTCCGCGTCGCGCACGAGGCGCTCGAGGATCACCTCGGGGTCCTCACCCCGTTCGGGAAGGTCGCCGCCCAACGTGGCGCGCAGGGCGTCTGGCTCGATCGGTCGTCCGACCGGGCGCTTCGCCAGGTCGGCCAGGTAATCGATCGCCATCTCGGCCGCCCGCCGCAGGGGGGCGGGATCCATCTGTTGGTCGCTCATCGACACAGCCTCTCAGTCCTGGAGCCTCGGGGCGACCTGCTTTGCGAAGAGCTCCATCGTGAGCTCGTCGACGGGTGGCCGGGCAACCATCAAGAAGTCTCCCACGCCCATTTCCTGGAACGGCCGCAGCACGTCCGCGAATCGCTCCGGCGTCGTCGCCATGAACCGACCTCGGAGCAGGTCCTCGTCGATGCCGGTCGTCGCGGCGCGTTCCCTCACCCGGTCATCCGCTTCCGCCTCCGTCTCGCCCAGGATCATCGAGACGCTGAGCTGCTTTCTGATGTCCCCCGGATCCCGTCCGAAGTCATTGCAGTGACCGGCCAGCACCTCGAGCTTGTGTCGGTACTCCTCCTCCGGCATCAGGAAGGTGTTCCACCCGTCGGCCACCTCCGCCACCACCCGCAGCGTCCGGCGCTCCCCCATGCCACCGATCCACAACGGGATCGACGGTGACTGCACCGGCTTCGGCTCGCACAGGGCGTCCTTCAGCCGGTAGTGCCTGCCCTCGAACGTCGTCCGCTCGTTCGTCCACATCGACTTCAGGATCAGGCAGGCCTCGCGGAGCATCTCCGCCCGGATCCGGAATGGTGGGAACGGGATGCCGTACTGCTCGTGCTCGAGCTCGTACCAGGCGGCGCCCATCCCGAGCTCCAGCCGGCCGGCGGAGATGTGGTCGATGGTGACGGTCATGTTCGCCAGCACGGCCGGATGGCGATAGGTCACCCCGGTAACGATCACCCCGCACCGCAACCGCGAGGTGAGTGCGGCCGTCGCTGCGAGCAGGGTCTGGGCCTCCAAGCAGGGCCCCTCGGGGTCGGAGAAGATCGGCATGAAGTGGTCGAAGCACGAGGCCCAATCCAGGCCGAGGTCCTCGGCCTTCCTCCAGGTGGCGAGATAGCTCGGGAAGTCGGTGTTCTGCTGGCCGGCCTGGATCCCGAATCGGAGCCGTCCCTCGAAGATCTGCACCGGCCGGGATGCTACCCGAGCCCGCCGTTACTGCATGACCTGTCTATTCTCGGCCCGCTTCGTGAGATATACGTTCGAGGATGCATAGTCCAGGCCGTGTACTACCGAGCTTCGGATGGCTCTGAACCAGTCGACCACTTCATCGACCGACTCACGTCAAGTGCGGATGCCAGAACCCCCAGACCCGGGGCGGTGTAATGGTCATGGAGAGAGGACTTTGAGGAACCACCAGCACCCCAACCCTCTGAGGCGAGGGCTCGTCGTGTGCCTAACACTTGCCACGGCACTCGTCGCCGTAAGTGCCAACGTCGCCCAGGCCTCGCTGTTCCTGATCTTCGACCGCACGAGCGGTAGGCCGGAGACCGTTGTCCATGTGCGCACTGCCGGAGACGGTGCGTGCGCAGCGTGTCCTCATCGCATGTCCCTCTACTTCGCCGCGGCCGCGGCCGCGGACAGCATTAGATCTCCTGATGACCCTGGACTCATCCAGGTGGGGACCCTGACCGTCGACGATCGCGCGAACGGGAGCGGCCTCCTCACGGTTCCCGAGGTGAGGAACGGCCCATACGTCGTCATGACCTACTGCGAGCCCTGTGCTTCGCATTCGGCCGGCCGGGTGATCCTGCCAGTTGGCCCGTTCCCCCCGTTCAGGGTCTTCGGGAGCGCGGTTGCTCTGTCGACGCCGATTTGGTCGTGGGTCGTGGCAGGGCTGCTCGGTGGCGCTTTCGCCGCCGCCTTCACCTGGCTGATCGCACGATCGCGACGCAGGAACTGAAGGGGACGGAGAGTCCCATCAACTCCAAACGATCCTCCGGATGGCGAGCGCCGAAGATATGAGCCGGTGCACCCAGTCATCCCCGGACCGGCGAGGCCTTCAGCTGAACGGCTTCGCGCGATGGAATCAACCCGAGCCGCAATCGAGGCGGGCGTCGCCCCAATCCGCGTGATCGAAGGCGTTCCCGTCACCGCCTGCGGTCACGACCAGGGTAAGCCGTGCGATGCCCTCCACATCGGCCGCGATCGGGAAGGCGTCACTGCAGAGGACGTGATCGCCGACGAGTCGCTCATTATCCGCGAAGTGGCATTCGCCTTCGCCCTTCCGGGTGAGACGGCGAAAGGCAAGCTGAAGGAGCTGACGCCAGGCAACTATGCATTCGCTTGCTTCGTCGAGACGCCGGCGGGTGTTCCCCACTTCGCGCTCGGGATGCTCGGCGAGTTCCAGGTCGCCTAGCGACAGACCCGACTAGCTCGGGCCGAGGAGGGGCAAACTCGGCACCAGGAGAACGAGTGCGCTGGCAAGGATCAGTCCGGTGCCGATCGGCGCCACTCCGCGATCTCCACCCCGGCCGGTCTTCTCGAACACCATCAGCGCGGTGAGCGCGGCCATCCACCACAGGTTCGCGACGCCGGCCGCGAATCCCACCAGCATCAACGCCCAGCAACATCCGAGACAGAACATCCCGTGGATCTGGCCGAGCCGGAAGGCCGCAGCCTCGCCGCGTCCGTAGTGCTGAACGAGGAACGACCCCGGGTGCCGGCACTCGGTGAGGCATCGCTCCTTGAGCTCGGAGAACTGGAACGCGCCCGCCAATGCCAGGACCGAGCCCGCGATCAGCTGCGGATGCGCCGCCAGCCACGGCCAGGCGTGGACGAGCTTGTGGAGGCCGACGTCCCCGACGAACGCCAGGACCCCGAACCCCGTCCACACCATCGCGTATCCGGCCAGGAGCGCCACGGTGGCCCGCCCGGGCCTCGGCTGGCCCTCCGCCGCGACGCGGAACAGTCGGATCAGCGGGAGGCTCGACGGGAGCATCATCGCGGCGATCATCAGCTGCCACGCCAGGACGAAGACGCCGAGGGCGACGACCAGGGGCAGGCGGCTGTGGATCAACTCGCCGTGGCCGAGCAGGTCGGCCTCTCCGGTGGCCTCGGCTGCGATCGCGACGGCCCAGGCCGTCGCAATCGCCCCGATCACCACGACCGGCACCCCCGGCGTGCGGGTTCCGACGCCGGCGACACCGCCGATCACGCCGTGTACTCCATCTTCCAGTCGGACTGGATCGCGTTCCGGCCCTCGAATTCCCACTCCATCCCGTACTCGGGCAGCGTCACGCGGTGCACGGACGCCTTCGAGATCCAGGCCGGAGAGCCCGGGACGGTCGAGAAGACGGAGTCACGGAGCGTGGTCACGCTGCCGTTTGGGCCGCGGTATGGCTCCATGACGGTCTCGACCTTCCCGGGGATGGTGAGCGTTCCCACGCCCCCCCGGACCTCGTGAGACAGGGGCACGCTCTCGACGCCTTTCACCGTGCCCCACAGTTGCGCGAGGTCGGCCATGGGACCACCGAGCTGTCCGCCGAGCGCGGCCACCAGCGCGTTGCGCTGCTCCGGCGTGGCCCGATCGTCCACCAGCACGAGGATCTCCCAGTTGCCGGCAAGGACGTTGCCCGGGATGTACACCACGGCCACGACGGATAGCCCCGAGACGTCGATCCCCTGGATCCGCCCCTCGTCGATGTGGTACGAGATGAAAGCGCGGCAGTCGCCCTGGTCCGGATCCTCACCGATCCAGCAGGGGCACAGGACGTTGCACGAGCAGGCCTCGATCATCGTCCCAGTGAGGGAGTACACCTCTCCGGCACCTTGGAGCTTCTCCTCGGTCTTGGCCATTCCTCCTCCTCTCCCGGGTGCCGGACGATCGCCGGGCCCCCGCTCCTGCTCGTATGGCGTGAATCCGAAGGGAACAACTGTGCCTGGCCTTGCCTGCTCACAGGTCCCAGGCAGGTGGCTCCCGCCCGGGTGGTGCGTACGAGCAGAACCGGCCCGTTCGGATCGACGTGGCGAGGTGTTCCCCGAGCGCCGGGCAGTCCTCCGACACCGTTCGGACGGCGGCCTTGATGGCCTTCGTGACGCTCACACGCGCGCGCTCGGCCGGTGACGGCATCTCCCGGTCCCTGCCTCCCAGGCCGAGCGACCGCTCCAGCTCCGACGTGAGGGCGTCGACCTCGGCCTCGACCCGCGCGGCCCGTTCCGGGTCGTTCCAGGACCGAGCCTCCTCCAGTTCCTCCCCCAGCTCGGCCAGGCGCCGCCGGAAGGCGTCCTTCGCCCGCTGGTCCAGTACGGGTTCGGTTCCCCCCAGCCGCGCTGGGCGGAGCCCTTCGGTGCCGGCGTGCTCACCCGAGAGGGGTTCGCCGGCCTGCGCTCCAGCCAGCTCCAACACGTGGACGTCCCGGCCCGGCGCGGCCAGGAGCAGCCCGATGTATCGGAGGCCTTTCAGGTCGTGCAGCCGGACCATCTCGCTTCGGTACGCCACCGTCCAAAACTGGCCCTCGCGACGGAACGTCCCTCGATCGGCGTCCCTGCCTGCCCTGGCGCCGGCCAGACCCGCCGCCCCGGCAAGCGCGGAAGCACGCTCTGCGATGCCGGGGAGATCGAGCTGCTCGCAGATCGTAGTGGCGCGGCCCAGGAGGTCGCCGCCTCGCGCGCCGTCGCCCGCGCCCCCCCGGGCCAGGAGCATCCGCGCGTGCTCGACAAGGACCCTGGCCTCGATGGCCCGGGCTCCCATGGCCTCGCAGAGTTCCATCGCCCTCTCGAACTGCTTCTCTGCCTCCTCCCATCGCTCGAGCAGCGTCGCTGCCATCCCCAGCCGCATCGCGACCGGTCCGAACGGCATCGTGGAGATCGAGATGGCGTTCCGGTCGGCGAACGGCGCGAGCAGCTCGTAGAGCTCGGCCGCCCTCGATTCGTCCCGAAGCAGCACCGACGCCTCCGCGAGGCCACACAGATGCAGGATCCACAGCCCGTCGCGAGGCAGGTCGGCGAAGCCGTTGCGGGCGTGCCGCTCGATCTCGGCCCTCGCCGAATGCTCGTCGCCGAGCTCGGCCGCCGCAAGCGCGTCACGCCACCGGGCGATGCCTCGGAACCGTTCGCCGTGCTCCTCGATGCGATCGCGGACCTCCTTCAGCCGGCCTTGCGTCCATCGGAGCGCCACGAGCTGCGCGTACTCGAACATGTAGAAGACGTACTCGCTCTCGCGAAGCCTGGCGATCTCGAGGGCATCGCGCATCTGGCGCTCCGCGTAAGCCAGCCGCCCATCGATCAGCGACCGCACGCCCCGGAGGCAGGCCGCGTGCCAGAGATAGAAGGGCTGGCGGATCCGCTCGGAGAGCTGCGCCATCGCCTCGAGCTCGGCGTCGATCCCCGGGACGTCGCACAGCTCGAGGAAGCAGTGCAGGCGGATGTGGCGCGCCAGGAAGGCGGCCTCCTCGTCCCCGGCACCCGTGGCCGCGACCAGCATCTGCTGAGCGTTGGACAGCCGGTCGCCCACCGACTCGGGCGCGAGGGTCGCCCAGTGCCGGCCGCGCAGCGCCTCGACCAACGCCTCCGAGTCCCCCAGCCGGAGCGCCATGTCGATGGCGTCCTGGGTGAGGGACAGTCGCCGGTCGCGGAACTCGGTGGGGTACAGCTGGGTGGCCAACCGGGCCAGCGCGCGGGCTCGGAGGGGGCTATCGCCCCTGGGGAGGGCGTCGAGCGCATCCTCCAGGAGCGAGATCCCTCTCGTCCCGGCCTCGAATCGGGCCGTGAGCAGGAGGCCGCCGAACCCCAGATACGGGACCGCGCCGGTCACGTACCCGAGCGCGGCGCGGGTCAGGATCTCGTGATCGCCCGCCCGCCGGGCGATGGCCGCCGCATGCTCGAAGCTCTGGCGCGCGTCCTCGGTGTCGCCGGCCCTCGATTGGACGTCGCCCAATCGCAGGAGGATGTCCGCGCTCCGCTCCGACGCCGCCTCGGCCGGCCCCAGCAGCTGCAGCGCTCGCTTGTACAACCCGGCGGCGTCCTCGTACGCGAGCACCACCCTGGCTCGGTCGGCCGCCCGCACCGAGTAGTCCACGGCTCGCTCGGCTTCACCGATCGGTGCGGCCTGGGCCAGATGGTGGGCGATCTCGGCCAAATGTGGTTCCAGATCGTCGCGGAACAGCTCCTCGAGCTCGCCGCCGACCGTTCGATGGAGCTCCATACGACGGGTCGCCGGAAGATCCTCGTACAGCGTCTCTCGAACGAGGTCGTGAGCGAAGGCGTACGTGCCGGGCTGGTTCCGATCCTCAGCAATCACGCCCCCGCGCTCGCTCTCCGCCAGGACGTCGATGATCCGCTCGGGTCTGAGCGTGGTCGTGGGCGCGATCACCCGCAGGTCGAAGTCGCGCCCGATGACCGCGGCGACCCGCAACAGGTTCACGGCCTCGGGCGACAGCCCGGCCAGCCGCCGGCGGATCAGCGCGCGGACCTCTTCGGGAAGGGGGAGGGCGGCGGCCTCGTCGGCGACGGCTAGACGCCCCTCCGCCACTAGGACCCGGACGACCTCGCCGATGAAGAAGGGGTTGCCGGCGGTCACGTCGCTGACCTTTCTTGCCACCGCCTCCGAAGGCTCGTCCCCGGACGCGAGCGCGATGTACCGCGCAACCTCAGTGGTGCTGAGTCCTCGCAGCGGGATCCGGTGACCCAGCCTGGCCAGATCGCCGAACAGGTCGGCAAGCTCGCGCACTCGCAGCTCCCCCTCCCGGTACGAGCCCAGGGCAATGATCGGATGCTCCGGGACCGTGGTCGCCAGGAACCGCAGGAGCAACAGCGACGGCTCGTCGGCGGCGTGAAGGTCGTCGAGCACGACGAGCGTCGGGCGGTCACGCCCGGAATCCGAGAGGAACCGCCCGACCTGGTCAAACAGCTGGAACCGGGCGGCCTCTGGGTCGACCGACTCCGACACCGCCGAACGACGCCCTCCCTCCGATCCACCGCCGGCCGATTCCGGAGAGGGCGCGAGCTCGGCGAACTCTCCCCCGGCCCCTCGGACGATCTGGATCCACGGCCAGTAGGCCGGAGCGCCTCCGCCCTCCCAGCACCGTCCGGTCAGCACACGCCAGCCCCGCTCCTCGGCGTGCTCGGCAACCGTGCCCATCAGGCGGCTCTTCCCGATCCCCGGCTCGCCCGAAATCAGGAACAGGGACCCGTGACCGGCAGATGCTGCGGGGAGCGCCGACAGCACCTCGTCGAGCTCGCGCGTCCGACCGACGAAGGGCCGGGCCTGCTCCCCCGGTGTCGCATCGCCGGACGCGCCCTCGGCGGGGAGGCGATTACCCATCGACGGAGTGGGGACTTCACCAACCATCGCGCCACAAGTCTGTCCCTCAGGGGACGAGCGAGTCCAGACGGGCAGACGCCGACGGGCCCGGAGGGGGCCTGGGCGACCGGACGACCTAGAGCTGCGGGCGGCGGATCCGGACCCGCAGGATGTCCCGGAGGCTCACGATGCCAAGCATCGTCTTTCCGTCGACGACGGGCAGATGCCGGAAGCCCTGGCCCATCATGGTCTCGGCGGCATCATCGGCGTTCACGTCGGGGGCGGCGGTGACCGGGTCGCGGGTCATCCATTCCGAGACCGGTGATGAGGTTAGATCCGACCCCGAAGCCGCCGCGCGAAGCACATCACGTTCCGTGAAGATGCCGACGAGCCAGGAGCCTTCCATCACCACGGCCGATCCGAACCGACCCTTGACCATGCTGTTGGCCACGTCGGCGACCGAGACGTCCCCTGTGGTCGTGAAGACCTCGCGCGTCATGATCTCGTTCAGGGTGGCCATACCTGCTCCTCGATGAGTGACGTCAGCCGCCCTCGCCTCCGACCTCGTGGAACTCCGAGTCCTCGAGCGGCTTCGCGGGGTCGGAGAGGTCCTCGTTGAGCCGGCGCCAGAGCGCGCCTGCCCACGAGCTGACGTTGGGCCAGCGTTGCCAGAAGACCTGCAGCGTGGCCTCGTCGAACGTGCGTGCGGCCTCATCGGGCGTTGCGGCCTGGGCAACGCGCTCGCACTCGTCGAGGGCCTTCAGCAGGTGCTCGGAGACTTCGTCCACGGGGCCCCCCTTTTCCGGCGAAGTCTAGTCCGGACGCGGACCTCGGGAACAACCACACATTCAGCGTGTCTCCCAAGTGATGCCTTCCCCGACTACCGACGGACGGTCTAAGGTGACGGGTGCCAAGGATGGAAGTGGGCAGCGATGCTACGTCTGAACCGGCAGTCGGGACGTGGGACGATAGCTCGGCCCCTCAGGGTCCTGGTCGCCGCTCCTCAACCGCTCCACAGAGAACTGATGCGCTTCTTCCTCGAGGAGGAAGGATGCCAGGTGGTGGCGTTGGTTGCGTCGGGGGAGGATGCCGTCAGCCTGGGCACGTCGAAGCGACCCGACGCGGTGATCCTTCACGAGAGCCTCGCAGACACTGCGGGCGCGGGCCTCATCCAACGGGTTCGTCGGGGTTCAACCTCCACGAAGATCGTGGTCGTCACTCCCCAGCCCGAACGGGCATGGAGCGGCCCGTCCCGCGGGGCTGATGCGTTTCTTGAAGAGTGGGTCGGGATCCAGGAGCTGGGGATCGTCCTGCACCGGCTGTGCCGGGGCACGCCGGTCCCGGGGCAACCGGCTCGGATGCAGCCAGAACCGGGGACGGCGAGCGCGCCCCCAGAGCCCGGGCAGCGCCGGCTGCCCCTACCTCCTCGAGTCGTCAACCTGCCGCTGGGACGGCGCGACCGTTGGCACGAGCGCTTATGGGGCGCGGCGGTCGCCTCAGTCATCCTCATCCTGCTGCTCCTCGGCGGCAGGGTGTTCCAGGAACCCGCAACGTCTGAGGGTCCGGGACCTGCGGTGTCCGCCCACCTGACGAATGCTTACCTGACCCTCGACGTCCTCGTCGCGAGCATGCGCGGAGGAATGTCCGAGGAGGTCATGGCCGAAACCGCACGCCGGCTCCTCGCAGAGCGTGCCGCCGCGCTCGCTTCGGGGGCGGACACCACTCGACTCGACGCGGCGATCGATGGGGACGTGTCCCCTCTGCTGTCGACCGTCGCGCACAAGGGGGCCGCCGCAGTCGAATATGTCCTCGGAGACCTGGTGAGCAGCCCCGAGTCCGCCGCCCTGCCCCCAGACTGGGCCGGCGCAGTTCCCCAACCCAAAGGCCACCCCAACGGAAAGGTCCACCCCCAAGCAGCGGCCCAAGCGGGAGGAATCGGCGACCAGCGAGGAGTCGCCGAGCCCGGAGCGCAGCGAGACACCACGCCCGGAGCCGAGCGAGACTCCAACCCCGGAGCCCAGGGAGACTCCAACCCCGGACCCCAGGGAGACTCCAACCCCGGAGCCCAGGGAGAGCGAGACTCCAACCCCGGACCCCAGGGAGACTCCAACCCCGGAGCCCAGGGAGACTCCAAGACCGGAGCCCAGGGAGACTCCAAGACCGGAGCCCAGAAAGACTCCAAGACCGGAGCCCAGCCCGACGGAGACGCCGAAGCCGGTGCCCAGCCCGACGGAGATTCCGAGGGCGGAGCTCAGCCCGACGGAGACGCCGAAGCCGGTGCCCGGCCCGACAAACAGGCCGCGTACACGCGGGCCGAGAGCGGTTCCATTCATTCCGACAGCAGCGGGTCTCACGTTCCGGAGTCAGCCCCTCCCGTCCTGGGTACAGAGCCAGGTCCGGAAATGATCCCGGTGCCCGTCGATCGTGGGAGGCCTGAAATTTTGAATCGATGATCCTGGGTACCTTTCGCCCAGAATGACGTTTGAATGATTGGTGGAGTGCGCCGCGACGGTCCCCGCAGCGCTCACGATCGGTCGAAGGACGCGGAGGCCCGCAATGCGCTGGTACGTGCTGGAAAACCCACAGGAAGCCGACATCCCCACCCACATCGTGGCCGAGGTGGTCGCGGAAGTAGGCGAGGACGGAACCTCCACGCTTCGGGAGAGCCCCGTGCTCTGTGACGACCGCACTCTCGTGTCGCGGGATGAGCTCCTGATGACGGAGGAGGGGCAGCGGGCCCTGGCAGCGTGGGAATCGGGGGAAGACTCTGCCTTCGAGGAGGCCACGCGCCGCCTCATCGCCACTGCCATCGAGGAGGACGAGCGGCTCTTTTCGACCGGCGCGGGGTGATTGGCGGGGGAGGCCCCCGGCGTGGCACCATCGCCGGATGCGGGCTGCCTTCCCCCGACGGATCTGGCCGTCGCGTCGCTCCGTTGCGGCGTTTGGGCTGCTTCCGGTGCTCGCGCTCGGCCTGTACTCACGGCCGGCAGGGGCCCAGGTGGGGCCGGTCCCACCGCTTCAGCTCGAGATCCTGGAGTTCAACATCGAGTACGGCGGCGTCCACGTCAGCTTCGACAAGGTCGTGGAGGCGATCCGGAGGAGCGGCGCCGACGTGGTGGCCATCGAGGAGGCCCAGGGCCACACCCTTGCCCTTCAGCGGGCGCTTGGGTGGCCGTACGCGAGCGGCCGGCTCCAGGTCCTGTCGAAGTACCCGCTGATCGACCCCCCCGGCGCGGACGGCGTCTACCTCCTCGTTCAGCTCGCGCGGGGGCAGGTGGTGGCCATCGAGAACATCCACCTACCCTCGAACCCATACGGCCCCTTCGAGGTCAAGCAGGGCGAGATCAAGCGCTCCGTGCTCGAGCTGGAGCGCAGGCTCCGGCTCCCCGCCATCCAGCCGTTCCTCCAGGCCGCTGAGGGCCTTGGAGCTCAGGGCATCCCGGTGTTCCTGACCGGCGACTTCAATGCTCCGTCCTGGCGGGACTGGACGCCGGAGATGGTGGGCGAGCGGTTCCAGATCCGCTACGCGGTCAAGTGGCCGGTGAGCGTTGCGGTTGAGGAAGCCGGGTTCGTGGACTCGTACCGGCAGGTGTACCCGAGCGCCAAGCGTCATCCCGGTTTGACGTGGTGGGCGGCCCGGCCGCACCTACCGTTCTGGGATCCGGGGAAGTACGCGCCCCAGGACCGGATCGACATCATCTACGCGCTTGGCGAGGCAAAGGCCACGGCCGCGGAGCTCATCGGCGAGGCGGGGGCGCCCGTGGACCTGAGCGTGACGCCCTGGCCCTCGGACCACCGGGCCACCGCCTCGACCTTCACGGTCACCCCGGGCACAACGCCGGTCATGGTAGCCGTCGACGAGCGGCTGGTGGCCATCGGCGACGACGTGCACGTGAAGTTCCATTCACCTGCAGCGGGCGGGGAACATGTGGCCGTCGTCCCCGCGGGTGGGCACCCGCCATCCGAGGCCATTGCCGACAAGTCCACGGGCGCAGGCGCCCCCACCGACGGGACGCTCGCGTTTCCCACCGACGGATGGGCCCCCGGGGCGTACGAGGCCGTGCTGCTCCACGGGGGCGGCCAGGAGCTGTCGCGGATCCCATTCTGGGTGAAGGAGCCGGGCACGGGGCCTTCGATCTCGACCGGGAAGGATACGTACGCGGTGGGCGAACCGATCGACGTCTTTTGGCAGAACGCCCGGGGCGAGCGGTGGGACTGGATCGGCGTGTACAAGCGGGGACGGGATCCCCGAATCGCCTACTACCTGCTGTGGACGTACACGGGGTCGACGGTAGCCGGCTCCACCCTGATCGACGAGTCCGTCCATGGCCCGTGGCCGCTGGACGCCGGGAAGTACAGCGTGTACCTGCTCCGCGACGATGGCTACCACAAGGAGGCGGGCGCCGACTTCACGATCAGTGGCTAGCGCGGCGCATCCGGCGCCGATGTTCGTAGACTCCATGACCGAACGATCACCCGAACGAAAGGAGCGACCGATGGCTGACAGCGCGAAGGAAGCGTGGAGCGAGGTCGGCGACAAGTTCGGCGAGTGGAGTCGGCTGCTCGGCGAGAGATACCGTAAGCGCGGCGAGGAGCTGGGGACGAATGCGGAACAGGACCGCAAGAAGCTCGATGACGCGATCCAGACCGTGACCCGCCAGGTCGACCAGGCGTTCACCTCGCTGGGCGAGACGCTCCGGGACCCCGAGGCCAAGCAGCAATTGAAGGAAGCCACGAAGTCGCTGGGAGACGCCCTCTCCACGACGTTCTCGGAAGTCGGGGAGCAGATCCGGAGCAAGCTCGGTTCGTCGGGTTCGTCGGGTTCGACCGGTTCATCGGGTTCGTCCACGCAGGCGGACTGACCGCTCCGTTGGGAGGTGGCAATGGATCGTTCGGATGATCGCTCCGAGGTCTCGGTGGTAGGTCCGGGGACGAAGATCGAAGGCACGGTGATCGCGGCCGGCTCCTTGAGGGTCGAGGGGGAAGTCAAGGGAAAGATCACCGCCGAGGGAGAGGTGGCGCTCTCCCCTCAGGGTCGGGTGGAGGCCAACATCCACGCCGGCAGCATCACGCTCGGCGGCCGGGTCAAGGGCGATCTCACCGCGAAGGGCAACGTCTCGCTGCCCGCCGACAGCCGACTGGATGGAAACATCCGCGGCCACAACGCGGACGTCGGCGGCATCGTCATGGGCAACATCCTGGTGAAGGGAACGGCCAAGCTCGGTCCCCGCGCCCGGGTGGAGGGCGACATCACCTCGAAATCCCTCGCGATCGCCGAGGGGGCGGTCTTCATCGGGCGGTCCAGCATGGGCGATGAGGCCGTACAGCGGGAGGAGACGACCCCGCGGTTAGAAGCCCGCGAGGGCGTTCCGTAGACCCCCGCAGTGGCGCGGCCGCTCCGAGTCGGGATCCAACTCCCCGAGGTCGAGCGCGATGTCCGGTGGCCCGAATACGTGGCCATGGCTCGTGCGGCCGAGGCCTCCCGGTTCGACTCCATGTGGCTGGGCGACCACCTGCTGTACCGGGGCGACGGTCGGTCCCAGCGCGGGCCGTGGGAGGCGTGGACCCTTCTCTCCGCGCTCGCCGCGGTCACCGAGCGGATCGACCTGGGCCCCCTCGTGGCTTGCCTGGCGTTCCACCCCCCGGGGGTGATCGCCAAGATGGCCGCCACCGTGGACGAGGTGAGCGGCGGCCGCCTGATCCTCGGGATCGGCGCGGGATGGAACGAGCCCGAGTTCCGCGCGTTCGGGATCCCCTTCGATCATCGGGTCTCCAGGTTCGAGGAGTCCTTCGAGATCATCCGGGGGCTGTTCTCCGGCGAGCCGGTCACGCTCGATGGTCGTTTCTGGCGGGCCGAGGACGCCGTGATGCTGCCGAAACCTCTACGGCGCCCACCGATCATGGTTGGGAGCGCGGGGAACCGGGTCCTGTCGATCGCTCTCCCCCATGTCGACGCCTGGAACACCTGGTACGACAACTACGGCAACACCCCGGAGGGGTTCGCCGCGCTGAACGCCAAGGTCAGCGACGCGGCCGACCAGTCCGGGCGGCGGCCGGAGGAGATCGCCCGAAGCGCGTGCGTCCTTGTGGTGCTCGACCGGGCGGCCCGCGATCGCCTCGTCGAGGATGGCGTCACGCCGCTCGAGGGGTCGCCCGAACGTATCGGGGCGGGCCTCAGGGAGCTGGCCGAGGCGGGCGCGCACGAGGCCATCGTGGTGGCCAGCCCCATCACCGAGGGCTCCATCCGCGCCCTCGGCGATGTCGTGGCCACCCTGGATTCCTGATCCGCCTAGCCAAAGGCTTCCTCGACCGCGAAATCCCATCTGGGTGCGGTCGGAGACCCACGGAGAGTAGGCCCTCGGACCGGCACCCAGACGTTCACTCAGTAAAGGCCACCACCCGAGCCGCCGCCCGCCGATGCGACCAGGACGACCGCGAGGGCGATCACTGCGCCGATGGCGAGAGCGACCACGAGGGTCTTCCTCCAACTCCAGCCGCCTCTTCTTTCGGACGTCTCCATACTGCACCCCCGATCACCACGCGCCGCCCCCATCGACTTCTTCGCGGCGCCCATCTGGGTCAACCCTGAGAGCGCCGCAGAGCTTCCGATCGAGCCTGTGATCTACATCACAGAACCGCACGGAGGTCCGAGACGAAGACGCGACCGTGTCCCGGATTCGCCACGGCCTAGTCGAGGGCCCCTCTCTTCTACTGAGGACGATCGCGTCGGAGGCCGCGGGCCAGGATCGCCAGACCGACCAACACGCAAGCGGCGCCGATCCAACCCCACGAAGCCTCACCGGTCATGAAGCTCCCCTTGACCACGCCGACCCCCTGCAGGATCCACAGCCCGCCAACCACGATGAGGCCGATCCCGACCCAGATGAGCGAAACGCGCATCCGACCAGTGTGAGGGATGAATGAAGCTCAGGTGGCCGAGCGGCCCGGTGGTGGCGGCGGGGCGTAGATCCGGGGGCGTGAAGGGCGCCTCCGCCTCTCTAACCTCACCGCCCAGATCCCGACGGCCAACACGATCCCAGCACCAGCGAGCTGCACCCAGGGCCCGATCCCCATCGACACCGTCACGAGGGCCCCACGGGCGCGCAGCACCGTCCTCAACCGACCGAGCTGGTCCGAGAGGTAGACGAAGGTGAACACCGCGGCGATGACCGATCCGAACCCGAGGCTGCGGAGCAGCTGAGGGCTCGTCTCGCGCCGGCCATACAGATACAGCACCGCCACCACGATGATGGCGATGGAGAACCCGATGCTGAGGATCGGTGCGCCGCCTTGAGCCCCCGAGAGGTTGTGGGTCTGAGCTCCCCTGACCTCGAGCCAGGGGAGGAAATAGCCAATCGCCCGGACGAGGCCGCCAGCCGCCGCGAGCACGCCGATCGTGGTCCGATTGGCCTCCAAGCGATCGGCCTCGACGGGATCCAGGGTCGGCGCGCTGGGAGAAGGCGCGCGCAGCACGTCGGGTGTGGGAGGCAGCGCGCCGACCGTCAGCACGCGCACGACCTCGGCGGCAGGCCCTCGCTTGGTCTTGGGCGCCTCGAGCTCGACACGCCGGTTCTCGGACGGGACCTCGATCGTGAGGCGGACGGTCACCGCCTTCACTTCCGTGCCGATGCGGAGCGCCGCCCGGGGCCACACGGCGAGCTGCCGCTTCGCCTTCCAGCCGAACCCCGAGCGGGCGTCGAAGACGTGCAATCGGGTCGGCGTGACCACGAGCATCAAGTAGCGGCGGAAGGCAAGGCCGCTCGCCTCTCGCTCCTCCCGGGCTCGCCTCCTTGCCGAGATCTCGCCGAAGTCCGTGTAGCGGGCTGCGAGGGTGCCCGCCGCTTGGAAGATCCCGGCAGCCAGGATCTCCTCCCCGGGCACGGCACGGCGAGCGGAGGAGATGACGCTCATTGGTGGCCTATCGGGCAGGGACGAGCTTCCCTTGAGGACCCGAATGGCTCAGGGTGAGGCACAATCGAACGGATGAGGCGGATCCGGAGTTGGTGGCCGAGCGCCGTGAGCGGCCTGGCCGGTGGGGCGACCGTCACCGTTGGCGGCGCGATCCTGCACACGCTGGTCTCCGCCGTCCCATTCCTGCCGATCGCGATCGCGCAGGTGCTGGTTCGGACGACGCCGGGGCGCTTCGACAGCTTCTTCATCGATCGTCTGGGCCACGGGGCCATGCAGCTCGCCATCATCGGCACGTGCATCGCCTACCTGTTGCTCGCCGCGACCCTCGGCCTGGCCATCCCGTGGGTGAGGCGGCTGCTCCTGCCCCTCGGCGCGGTGGCCCGAGTCGCCGGCGGCCCGGTCGCCTTCCTCCCCCTGTGGGTGGCCTCGGTGGTCCTGTATCCCTCCAACCCGCAGTGGGTGGGCCGGGTCGCCTTCGCGTTCATCACGGTCCCGCTGTACGTAGGCGGTGGCGCCGTTGCGGGATGGACCCTGGACCGACTCACCTTGCCGGCCGCCGAGCAGCCCGCAGACGCCGGTCTCACCCGCCGCTACTTCCTCCGGGCGGCTTGGTTCGGTGCGGCCGGCATGCTGCTCGGCGCGTCCCCTCTCGGCGCCCTGATCTTCCGGAGGTCCGACCCGGGACGACAGCGGCTACATGGCGTGTCGGCGACGCCGCCCCCGGTCCGTGTGGTGCCACATGACGCGCAGTTCGCCCGGGTGCCCGGGCTCACGCCCGAGGTCACCTCGAACGACGAGTTCTACGTGGTGAACGAGGACGTGATCCAGCCGGACATCGATCCGGCCGAGTGGCGCCTGTCCGTCGGCGGCCTGGTGGACCGCCCGCTCACCCTGACCTACGAGGACCTGAAGTCCCTCCCGGTGGTGGAGCGATACCAGACGCTCGAGTGCATCAGCAACAAGCTGGGCGGCCACCTCATGTCGAACGCCGCATGGGTCGGGGTGCCGGTGGCCGAGATCCTGGACCGCGCCGGCATCGGCTCGGGCGCGGTGGAGGTGGCGTTCGGCTCCGCCGGCGGCTACTCCGACAGCATGAGCGTGGCACAGGCGCTCGACGAGACCACGCTGATCGCCTTCGGCATGAACGACTTCGTCCTCCCGCGTGCGCACGGGTTCCCCGCGCGGGTGCTCGGCGTCGGCACGTACGGGATGAAGAACCCGAAGTGGCTGACGAACATCGAGGTCGTGGACCGGCCCTACCAGGGGTTCTGGGAGCAGCGCGGGTGGTCCAAGCCGGCCCTGGTGAAGACGACCTCCCGCATCGATACGCCCGAGGACGGAGCCACGCTGAGCGGCGACGTCGTGCCGATCGCGGGGGTGGCCTTCGCAGGCGACGAGGGAATCTTGCGGGTGGAAGTGTCCACCGACGGGCGGCGCACGTGGAACCAGGCCCTGCTGAAGACGGCCCTGTCGCCCTACACCTGGCGGTCGTGGCTGTACCGGTGGACGCCGCCGGGACCCGGGCAGTATTCCGTCTTCGTCCGGGCATACGACGGGACCGGCGCCGTGCAAGTCAGGGTGGAGGCCCCGCCATTCCCCACCGGAGCGAGCGGCATCGACGGGATCAACGTGACGGTGGCCTGATCTGTTTGAAGGATGGCCTGGCAGGCCTCAGCGGCGGAGGCCCCGGGCGGCAGGCCGAGGGGGCTTCGCGGGGGATCCGATCAACAGCTCGGACAGGTCCTCTCGGCCGATCTCCATCGCCTGGGGGTGATCGATGATGCTGCTCGAGGGGATGGGCGTCCACACCCACTGGCCCTTCTTGAGGTACTCGGCGCCCGACTCGAGCCGGTTCACCCATACCCTGAACACGGAGGTCCCGATCCCGTAGACACGTCGGACGGCGGGAGTCCCCTCGTCCGACTGCCCCGGACGGGAGGAGGCAGGGGACGGCGCGAAAGGCGGGGGTCCCCCGGGACCCCCGGACCCCTCCTCGATCAGGTCTTGGGCCAGTTCGCCGACCCCGCGAGCACTGCGGAGGCCAGCACGATCCCGGTCCCTAGCAGGCTGAGGAGCCTGCGGATAGTGGCGCGCGCCATCGGTCCTTCCCCCCTTCTCATGCCGACGGGCGCGCGAAATGTAACTCAGGAAGTGTCCTATCGCAAACATTGTAGTAAAGCTCGGCACCCGACCGGCCGACCTTTAGCATCAGAGGTGGAACTGCGGGTTTATCACCCATTACTCTTGTGGTAACGGAGACACAGGAGGAATCGATGATCGGGACGAGGCTGCGGCGCCTCCGCCTGGCCAGGGAGCTCACCCAGCGCGAGCTGGCGGAGCCCAAGTACACGCACGCCTATGTCAGCACCATCGAGGCGGGCAGGCGGAACCCATCGCGGGAGGCCCTCGAGCACTTCGCGGGCAAGCTGGGCGTCGACGTCGACGAGCTCCTGACCGGCAAGCCCGCGGACCTGGAGGCCAGGCTGGATGCTCGGCTGATGCAGGCCAGGATCGACCTGTCGGCCGGGCGCCTAGACGGAGCCGACGAGGCACTCGGCTCGATCGCCCGCGAGGCCAAGCGGTATCAGCTTTCCAGGATCGAGGCGAAGGCGGAGGACGCCCGAGGCTTGCTGCTCGAGCGCCGGGGGAAGCCCGAGGAGGCTCTCCAGCATTACCAGCGCGCCGAGGAGATCGTCCGATCCGGGCCTGCGGATGCGATGGCGGATGCGGTGGCGGGGAAGGCCAGGTGCTTCCAGGCCCTCGGGGATGTGCGATACGCCATCCACATCCTGGAAAGCCTCGTCGACTCACTCGATCGCGACGGGATCCGAGACCCGAACGCGCTCGCGCGGCTGTACTCGTCCCTCCTCGACGCGTACATGGACGCCGGGCTCGTTGAGCGGGCCGCGGCATCGGCCATGGAGCTGGAGCGGCTCGGCCCCCGGCTGACCGACCCGGTCCGGATCGGCCAGATGCACATGCACGTCGCCCACCTCTACCTGGTGCAAGGCCGAGTCGAGGATGCCCAACACTCGCTCCAGCGAGCCGAGGATGCGCACCGCCAGCTCGACCTCCAGGCGGAGACGGGCCACGCTTACCTGGCCAAGGGCTACGTCAAGGCCCGGGACGGCAGACTCGACGAAGCCCGCCAGGATCTCGAGCATGCCCTGGCCATCTTCGAGGAGACCAGCGACGAGAAGGACCTCACGCGAACGCTGAACGAGCTCGCGAGGATCGAGCGGCTGGAGGGACGGACAGACCGGGCGCGAGAGCTCCTGGAACGGTCCATCTCGATCATGGGCGATAGCGACACGCCCATCCTGGCCTGGGCTCACCGGGAGCTCGGGCTCGTCCTAACCGACTCGGAGCCCGATGGGGCGGAGAAGAACTTCCGTCTTGCGATCGAGCTCTTCGAGCGGTCCGAGCAGGCCGTGGAGATCGCGGTGACGTATCGGGCGCTCGGTGACCTGCTCCACGCCCAAGGCGAGGGCGAAGCGAGCTGCGAGGCCTACCGAACGGGGATCCTCGCGCTCGAGCCGAGGCTGTAGAAGGCCGGCGCCGCTCAGGTCGCTGAGCGGCGCTCGGCCGGGACGACCCCGGACCCCACCCCGGGGACGTCGAGGGGTTGGGGGGCCTGGAGGGGCGAGCGGACAGCTCGGTCTCCGGCCCTCCTCCCCGAACCCTCGGCCCGTCCCAGCGTGACGATGCTCTCGACCACTCCCATGGGGATGTGCGTCACGGCCCGGAAGCCCTCCCCGCCCGGGAGGAGCTCCTGCGCCACCGAGATCACGCCAGCGTCGCGTCGAACCAGGAACCCCACCGTCTGCACGACGTAGGCGTCACGCCACCCGGTGGTGCCGTGTTCGAAGTCGAACCAGGCGTCGCGCCAGCGGACCACGACCAGCTCGAGAGCCTTGTGGTGCAATGGCCTCCGCGTAGGCCCCGGAGGCGCCGAGGGCGCAAGGACCGGTTGGCCGGAAACCTCTTCAGCCCTCGCGCCCATCGGAACCTCCTTGTCTTGAGGTATCGGCGGCAGTTCGGGGCGGCGTATCGCCTCGCCGAGTCATTTCCTCGAGGCGGCGGGGTTAGGGCTGGCGCGCTCCGGGGTTACGCCGTTCGACCACCCCTGCCGGGACGAGCACCGCCGCGCCACTGCCGGCACCCGTGCGGAGCCATCCGACCGCCCCGTTCGCCTCCTCCAGTGGGAAAGCCCTCGCCGAGGAACGCACCGGCACCTTCGGGGCGAGCGCCAGGAACTCCGCCCCGTCCGCGCGGGTGAGGTTCGCCACCGAACGCAGGACTCGTTCCCGCCACAGGAGCTCGTAGGGGAAGGAGGGGATGTCACTCATGTGGATCTCGCCGCACACCACCGTTCCGCCCGGTGCGACCGCCGCAAGTGCCGCCGGTACCAGGTCCCCCACCGCGGCGAACAGGATCGCGGCGTCGAGCGGCTCGGGCGGTGGCTGGGTCGAGGCCCCGGCCCACTCCACTCCCAGGTCGAGGGCGGACCGCTGGGTCTCCTGGTCGCCGGGCCGAGTGAACGCGAAGACACGGCGGCCCTGGTGCCGAGCCACCTGGGCGATGAGGCGCGCCGCCGTCCCGAACCCGTAGATGCCCAGGAGCCCGGCGTCGCCGGTCATCTTCAGGCACCGCCACCCGATCAGCCCGGCGCACAGGAGCGGCGCCGTCTCGAGGTCCGGATAGTCCTCGGGGACGGGAAGGCAGAATCGGGCGTCGACCACGGTCCATTCGGCGTACCCACCGTCGAGGTCGTAGCCGGTGAACCGGGCGTTCGGGCAGAGGTTCTCCCGCTCGCTCGCGCAGTACCGGCAGGTGCCGTCGGTCCAACCCAGCCACGGCACGCCCACCCGTTCGCCCGGCGAGGGAGTCTCAACCCCCGGGCCGGCCTCGGCGACCTGGGCAACGATCTGGTGACCCGGGACGAGCGGGAGCTTGGGATCGGGGAGCTCACCGTCCAGGATGTGGAGGTCCGTGCGGCAGATGGCGCAGGCCCGGACCCGAAGGAGGACCTGCCCCGGTCCGGGCTCGGGCCGGGCCAACTCGGCCGGACGAAGTGGTTCCTCCGGCGCGTCGAACACCATGGCCCGCATCGGCCCGGCAGGGGGGCCGCCGACCTTACCCGCCGACCGGCACGATCTCCTGGAGCTTGCCGGTCTTGACGTCGTACACCCACCCCGACACCTCGACGTCGGGCGGGATGAACGGGTAGTTCCGTATGCGCCGAACGTCGTCACGGACGCTCTCCTCGAGGTCCGTGAAGGGCAGGAAGTCCATGTGCGAAGCGTCAGTGCCGGTGTCGGCGGCCAGCTTCCCCCGAAGGTCTTCGTTGCTGAAAGTCAGCATCCCGCAATCGGTGTGGTGGATGACCGCGTACTCCTGTGTGCCGAGGAGACGGCTGGAGATGATGAGCGAGCGGAGCGCGTCGTCAGACGCTCGCCCGCCCGCGTTTCGGATCACGTGCGCGTCACCGATCTCCATGCCGAGGAACGACTCCGGATGGAGGCGGGCGTCCATGCAGGTGAGCACGACGAAGCGCTCTGCGGGGGGCATCGGCGCATCGCCCCTGTCGAAGTCTTTGGCGAACTTCTCGTTCCTTTTCCTGAACCGATCCATGATGGACATGGGCCTCTCCTTCCTCAGGACGGCGTGATGGGACCACCGCATCACGGTGTGGGAGAAACGTCAAGCGCGCGCCTCGGTGTCCCCCCCGGCGCGTGGGCAGGCTAGGCCGACATGAGGTCGAGGCCCAGGATGGCCTCGGCCGCGCGCATCGAGGCCATCAGGGCATCACGATCGCCCTTCAGCGCACCCTCGGCGCCCCGGTCCAGGGCCCCGGCCACCGCCCAGGCCTTGATCTCGGCCTCGCCGAACACGATCCGGTCGTCGGAACGTGCCGCCTCGAACAGCATCTCGAAGGTGGCCTGCATGTAGAGGTCGATCAGGGCCACGATCCGCTGGGAGTCCTTGGCCGCGGGCAGCAGCGAGTCGCGCAGGGCCGCCAGCACCTGGTCTCCGCGGGCCGCCAGGGCAACCCGGGCCTTCTCTGGGTCGGACTGGGCGAACCTCAGCATTGCCGAGACAGACTCCACGAATACGGCGTTCTGGCTGGTCATGCCTCCTCCTGACTGCCCGGCCCACCCCCTCTCTGGGCCGGACCCGTGCTCATCCTCCAACTGGAGGCCTGGCCGCGCCATCGGCCGATAGTCCATTTCCCCCGACCGACGGACGGGCCTGTACGGCTCGGGGTACACCTTTCGACGGGGTCGGGCGGTGGCCAGGGATGGCACCGGGCATCGGAAGCCGAGCCCGCTCTCAACGTGAGGCCAAGCGCTCGACGAGCTCCCGCTGCTCGCGGTCGAACCATGGCGGCTCCCCCGCCGCCGCGTTCGAGGCGGCATGCGCAGGGTCCCCAGTAGCGGGGATGGCCACGTGGACCCGCCGATCGGACAGGGTCCACTTCAGCAGGGCCTGGGCCCAGCCGGCCACCCCCAGCTCCTCCAGGGCTCTTGGATCGGGCACGCGGAGGAGATCGCCCTCGGCGAACGGACGCATGGCGATGACACCGAGGCCAAGGTCCTCGGCGAGCGAGAGGATGTCGCGCTCGGCCCCCCGCTCCCGAGGGTTGTACGGGACCTGGATGGCCTGGATCCGTCCGCTCCGCATGACCTCCGCGAGCTCGCCGAAGGCTGACTCCGCATAGTGGGTCGCGCCGATCAACCCGATCCGTCCCCCCTCACGCTCTCGCTCCATCCAATCGAGGTGATCGCGCCACGAGACCAGGTTGTGAACCTGCTCCAGGTCCACCGTTCCCCCCAAGTACCCCAACTGGCGCTGGAACTGGCGGCCGCCCTCATCGGCCGAAGGGGTCCAGATCTTCGTGGCCACGATGGCTTCGCGGCGGAGGCCGGTCGCGGCCAGCACGCGGCCGACCACCGACTCAGCCCTTCCGTACATGGGCGAGGAGTCCACCAACCTGGTTCCGGCGTCGAACGCGGTCTCCACGACGGCCCGGACGCCCGGCTCGGCGGAGGATCCGACGTCGAAGACCTTCCACGTCCCCAAGCCGATCACCGGGACCTCCAGACCGGTGGTCCCGAACGGGCGCCGTTCCATCAGCCTCGACGTCGAGGCCCGATTACCGATACAGGATCGGGCAGGTCATGGTGCGGATGACGCCGTCCACGTCCTGGATGGGCCGGAGCACCCGCTTGCCCAGCTCGTCGATGCTGTCGGCCTCAGCCCGCACGATCACGTCGTAAGGTCCGGTGACCAGGTCCACGCGGCTCACGCCGTCGAGGTCGCGGATGGCTCGGGCCACGTGGGCTCCCCTTCCGACCTCGTTCTGGATCAGCACGAAGGCTTCCAACATGCGCTCACCTCCCGCGTGGCCTGACCTGGCCTGGCCGCATGATGGGCCGCACGCCGACCCGGCACAAGCCACGGCCGAGGGAGTTCACCCAATCGTTACCCGCCCACGAGGCACCACCGTCACCTCCGAGCTCGAGGATCGGCAGAGCGGACCGGATTCCTCCTTGAGCGCGCGGCCTCGCCGGGGCACAATCAGTCCCCGTCCCGGCCCGAGGAAGGAAGCCCTGCATCCCGCCCGCACCCTCCCGATCGCGCTCCTCACTGCGTGCGTGCTCCTTGCCGTGGCCGCGTCCAGCACTGCGGGGGCCGGCGTGTCGCCGACCGTCGTCCTGGTGGCGTCGCCACCTACCATCACCGTTGGCGACAGGGTCGAGCTCTCCGGCTCGGTTGCTGCGGAGCAGTCGTGCCTGGGCCCCCGGCCTGTGGTGCTCGAGTGGCTCGGAGCCGGCTCGGCGGCGTGGGGCGCGGTCGCCTCGAGCATTACGGCAGGAAACGGCACGTTCTCTTTTTCCGACGGCCCGCAGTACAGCGGTGAATACCGGGTCAGCCTTGCCGCCGTCGGCGCGTGTCTGGCGGCGGGCTCCGACCCCGTGCCCGTCGGGGTGCGCGCGCTGGTCGACTCGTCACTCAACGCATCCTCGCTGTCGGCCGGGAGCTGCCCGGCGATCCACGTGACGGTCTCGCCGAACAAGTCGGGGCAGAACGTCGAGCTCCAACGACTGTCGGAGTCGGGCTGGCTGACGGTGGAGACGCTCCCGCTCGACGCATCGTCCTCGGCATCGATGAGCCCGTGCTTCGGATGGGACGACATCGGGGTCGTCCGGCTCCGCTGGCGCTGGCCGAAGCAGGACCAGCTCAACGAGCCGGGCATCGGCATCGTCCTCGCCCTTCGGATCGAGAAAGCCAGCTGGATGCGGAAGATCGATCACCTGGTGGCAGGGCGGGCCGTATCCGTGGCGGTGGGTTCACCCGGATCCTTCCTGTATCGGCGGGCCGACACCGCGCCGCGGATCCCGGCATCGAACGAGAAGCTCCTGTTGTCGATGGCGCTGCTCGACGCCCTCGGGCCGAGCCTTCGCATCGAGACGCATGCGGCGACGGCCTCGCTCCAGCAGGGAGTGGTCCGGGGCAACCTGTGGATCCTGGGCCGCGGCGATCCGGAGATCACCGCGGCCCGCATGGGTGCCCTGGCCCGCCAGCTCGTGGCCGCCGGCGTGGAGAAGGTCCGTGGCCGGGTGATGGGATCCACCGGCTACTTCGCGCACGACTGGTGGGCCCGGGGATGGAGGCGCCCGCAGAGCCGCCAGTACGTGGCGCCTCCCACGGCGCTCACGTTCCAGGGGAACGTGGTGAACGGCCGGTACACCCGGGAGCCGGAGGCTTTCGCCGCGCGATCGCTCACCAAGCAGCTGGAGAAGCGGGGCGTGGCCGTGGTCGGTCGGGCGGGCGCGGGCGCGCCGCCGGAGGGCCTGGCCGACGTCGCCGTCATCCAGTCGCGGCCCCTGCGCTCCATCCTGGTGGCGATGAACCGGCCCTCGAACAACTTCTTCGCCGAGGTCCTGGGAAAGCTGCTCGGGGCCAAGGCCGCGGGACTGCCGGGAACGATCGCCAAGGGGGCGGCCGCCCTCCGGCGTTGGGTGGCCGGGGACGGCCTCGACTTCAGCCTGTACGACGGGTCGGGGCTTTCCTATGCGAATCGAGTCACGGCCCGAGGGATCGTCCAGCTGCTGTGGGTGGCCGAGGCGGCCACCTGGGGCCCGGTCCTCCGGCAGACCCTGGCCACCGGTGGACAGGGGACGTTGAAGGACCGCCTCCACGGGGTGAAGGTTCGGGCCAAGACCGGGAGCCTGGACGGGGTCTCCGCCCTCTCGGGATGGGTGTGGCTGGAGAAAGAGGGAGGGTGGACCGAGTTCTCCATCCTGTCCCGGGGGATGCCGAAGTGGATCGCCTCCTCGATCGAGGACGCCATCGTCCGGATCCTCACAGACAGCGCCCGCTGAACGACACTTTCAACGCCCAGGGACGCGTAAAGCGTGTCCCCCGGCCGGCCGATGCTTGAGCCGATGAAGCCTAAGCTGACCGAGCCCGGAAGTGAGGGCCTGGCGGCCCGCGTCTTCAACCGCAGCTCACTCGGGATCCTGCTCGCCGACCTCGACGGGGTGATCCTGGATGCGAACGATGCGTTCCTGTTCCTGGTGGACAGGAACCGGGATGATGTCGTGGGCCACACGATCGGGGAACTCGGGTTCTTCTCGTCGATGGGGGACGACCGGGCAAGGGTCTTGCTCCGCGAACGCGGGGCCATCGACGGGTTCGATGCCCACGTGCTGACGCCATCGGGCGAGGCCCGGGTCCTCCGACTGTGGGCGGAGTCGATCGCAGACGGGGACGATCGGATCGTCGTGGTCCGAGCCTCCGACGATGCCGGCCGCGGGGCGGCGGGGGCTCGCTACTACGAGCTCCGTGAGGCCGAGGTCCGCTATCGTGCCCTCGTCGAGCAGATCCCGGCCATCACCTACACCGAGATCGAGGACGAGACCAGTCCCATCGGGTACCGGGACGTGTACGTCAGCCCCCAGGCCGAGTCCATCCTGGGCTACACGCCGTTCGAGTGGCAGGCAGACCCCGAGCTGTGGATTCGGGCCATGCACCCGGATGACCGCGATCGGGTCAACCAGGACGATCGGGCATCGCTCGAGACCGGCACGTTCACCTCGGAGTACCGCATGATCGCGCGAGACGGCCGCGTCGTGTGGTTCCAGGACGAGGCGAACGTGGTTGAGGATCCGGTGTCAGGAGTTCGGTTCTGGCATGGCGTGATGCTCGACGTCACCGAGCAGAAGCTCGCCGAGGCCAGCCACTTGGAGCTGGCGGCGAAATACCGGACACTCGTGGAGCAGATCCCGGCGGTGGTCTACCTGGCCGAGTACGGTGAGCAGGGCGACTGGTTGTACATCTCACCCCAGGTGAAGCGGGTCCTTGGGTACACCCCGGAGGAGTGGCTGGCGCATCCTCATCCGATGGCCTCGTTCACCCATCCCGAGGACCTGTCGGCCGTGCGCGAGGAGGAGGAACGGTCGCTGTCCTCCGGCGAGCCTTTCCGGGCGGAGTACCGGATGCAGACCAAGGCCGGCCGGTGGCGGTGGATCCTGGACGAGGCCACCCCGGTTCGCGACCAGACGGGCCGTCCCTTCGTGCTCCAGGGAGTCATGTACGACATCACCAAGCGCAAGCACACGGAGCAGGAGCTCGAGGAGGTGCTGGAGAAGCTCCGGGCCATGGACCGGCTCAAGAACACCCTGCTGCATGCGCTCTCACACGACTTGCAGAACCCGCTCACCGCGATCCACGGCGCGGCCAGCACGCTGGAACGACTCGATCCCCAGCTGTCGACGGATGAGCGGCGCTCGCTCCTCAAGTCGCTCACCGACCGAACCCAACACCTGAGGACCCTGCTCACCGACCTCCTCGACCTGGACCGGCTGGACCGCGGCATCGTCGAGCCCCGGCGATCGCTGGTGGATCTCCCGGCGATGATCCGTCGCCTGGTGGCCTCCTCGGAAGCGCTCACCGGACGATCGGTGGAGATCGACACCGAGCCGGTGACCATCGCCGTAGACCAGGCCAAGGTAGAGAGGATGGTGGAGAACCTTCTGGCCAACGTGGCCCGGCACACGGTGGAAGCCAGGGTGTGGATCCGGGTGGCCGCGCAGGACGGCGGCGCGCTGATCTCGGTGGACGACGAGGGGACAGGCGTTCCCGACGATCTCAAGCAAAGGATCTTCGTGCCGTTCAGCCGGGGACCCGAGGCTGCCGACCTTCCCGGCAGCGGGATCGGCCTTTCCCTGGTGGCCGGGTTCGCCGAGCTCCACGGGGGCAGGGCCTGGGTGGAGGACCGCCCCGGCCGGGGCGCCTCCTTCAGGGTGTTTCTGCCGGGCGCGCCGGAGTCAGATGACGGGGCGGGCCCGGCCGCCTAGTCATTCTTCTCCTCCCCTCTGTGCTTCCCGTTGTCGTGGTGCTTCTTGGGCGGTTCGTCCGTTGACCTCGCGCCGACGATGAGCGTCACCGAGGTGTCCCGCCGCAC
>DASSSA010000011.1:0-6947 GCA_035701505.1 Actinomycetota bacterium | reverse complement strand
GGTCTGTCCCACCTGGTCCGTATGGGGACGCCACCCCAGGCTGGTGACCACGCGGGAGCATCCGACCGCGCCACCGAGCAGCTCCGCGAGCTCCTCGAGCGGGCCGAATCCCTCCGGGCCCCCCACGCCGCGTCCGCCCCCCACCACGACCCGGGCCTCGGGAAGCGACACCTTGCCGGCCGGCCGTGCTTCCTGCCGCGCAACCTGAACCCGGAAGTCGGCGTTCCGCAGTTTCGGCGAGAACTCCTCGACGGACCATCCGCCGGCTGCGGGCCCTTCCTCCGCTCGGACCGCATGCGGTGCGACCGTCAGCAGCTTGACGTCCCCGTGCAAGCGCGCGTCCTCGAGGAGGCTGCCGCCCCACCGGAGCCGGGTGACCAGGTACGGGTCACCCGGCTCCACCTCGGTGCAGTTGGCGGCCATCGGCAGGCCCGTTCGGGCGCCGACGTGGGCCATGACCTCGTTCCCCCGATCGGTCCCGGCGGCCAGGACAGCGCTCGGGCCGGTCCTCCCCATCAGGTCGGCGACGCACGCGGCCCACGCCCCTGGCGCGAAGCGATCCAGCCGATCGCCCACGGCGTGGTGGGCGGCTGAGACGCCGTAGGCGGCGAGGCCGTCCACCACGGGCGGGGCGTCGGGTCCGATGACCAGCGCGGCGAGCGGCTCGCCGAGCCGTTCCGCCAGGCGCCGCCCGAGCGTCAGCGTCTGGAGGACCGGTTCGGAGACGATCCCGCCGTCGTGCTCGACCAGGCCGAGGATCACGACGGCATCACGCCGATGTGTCCGAGGACCTCGACCGCCCGCTCGATCCCGGGGGCTCCGTCCCCCAGGATCTCGACCTGCTTGTCGCGGCCCTGGGGGAGCCGCATCCGGACCATCTCCAAGGCCGGTCGGGGTGCCTCCATGACCAGCCGTTCGACGGCTGCCTTCTTGGCCCGCAACCTCCCGGGGATCGACGGGTACCGGGGCAGATTGATCCCCTCCTTCACTGCGATGACCACGGGAGGCGGGACCTCGTAGATCTCGAAGCCGCCCGGACCCTCGCGCCGGGCCACGGCCGTTCCGTCCTTGATCTCGAGGTGCTTGACGCCGGTCACGCAGGGCAGGTCGAGGAGGTGGGCCACCCGGATCCCGACCTGATAGCCGCCGGCGTCCGCGGATTCGTTCCCGAACAGGAGGAGGTCGTAGGCCACGCCGGCGTCGCGATGATCCCCGATGACCCCGGCGATGGCGGCCGCCGTGGCGCTCCCGTCCCATCGCGGGCCCTCGGCCTCGATCAGGACCGCTCGGTTCGCCCCCATGGCCATGGCGTCCCGGAGCTGCTCCTCCGCGGCGGCCGGCCCGAGCGTGAGGACGGTGCTCGAGCCGCCATGGGCCTCGACCAGCCGGACGGCCTCCTCGACCGCGCACTCTTCGTGAGGGCTCACGGTGAACCCCAGGTACCGAGTGTCGATTTCCTGCTCGTCCTCGGTGAGCGTGATCCGCCCGCCGGTTACCGGGACCCGCTTCACGCAGACCAGGACGTCCATCGTTGGGCTAGCGCTTGAGCCGCTCGTTCGTGGGGTCGAACAGTGGGGTGCTCCCCACGGCGGCCACCGTCACCGGGTATCGCTCGCCGAAGTACTCCACCGCGAGCTCCGCGCCGGCCTCCGCCCGATCCGGCGGGAGGTAGGCCATGAGGATGTGCTTGCCGACCGACGGTCCGGACCCGGCGCTGGTCACGTAGGAGCGCCGGCCCCTCGCGTCCACCAGCGGCTCGCCGTCCCGTGACAGGATCGGCTCGCGCCCGAGCATGTATCGCTTGACCCCCGAGGCCGAGGTGGGGTCGTCCACCGTGAGCGTGCATAGCACCGCGGCCGGCTCCCCGGCCCGTTGGTTCAGATATGCGTCCCTGCCGATGAAGTCGACATCTTTGACCGCCGGACCCGCCATGCCCGCCTCGACCAGGTCGTACTCCAGCTCGAGCTCGTTTCCGTGGGCCCGGTAACACTTCTCCAGGCGGGCCGTGGTGGCGTAGACGCCGATCCCCACGGGAACCACGCCGTGGGGGCGTCCGGCCTCCCACAGCACGTCCCACAGGTGCGCGCCTTCTTCCATCGGCACGTACAGCTCCCAGCCGAGCTCTCCCACGTACGAGATCCGTGAGGCCAGCACCGCGAGCGTGTCCACCTCGATCCACCGGCAGGTTGCGAAGGGGAAGCCCTCGTGCGAGATGTCGGCGCTCGTGACCGCGCTCAGCACGTCTCGGGCCCGCGGGCCCCACAGTCCGAGCGTGCACCATGCCGAGGTCTGATCGTGGACCTGTGCGGAGCCATCCTCGGGGAGGTTCGTGACGAACCACCTCCGGTCGGCCATCCCGGAGAACCCCCCGGTCACTACGCGGAACCGGTCATCGGACAGGCGCATGATCGTGAGGTCGGCCTTGACGCCACCGGCCGGGTTCAGCAGCGGCGTGTACACCACGCGTCCCACCGGCACGTCCATCTGCTTCACGGCCATCCGCTGCGCGAAATCGAGCGCCCCGGGCCCGGCGATGTCGAGGATGGCGAAAGCGGACAGGTCGACCATGCCCACGCGATCCCGCATGGCCAGGTGCTCGGCGTTGATGATCGGAGACCACCACCGAGCGTCCCACTCCGCCTCGCGGGGCATCACGCGGTCGCCATACTCGTCGAGCAGTGCCTCGTTGGATGCGTACCAGAACGGACGCTCCCATCCCGCGGTCTCGTAGAAGACCGCGCCGAGGTCGCGCTCCCGCCCGTTGAACGGCGACAACCGTACGTCCCGGTTCGAGGCCCACTGCTCCATGGGGTGGACGATGCCGTAGGTCTTGTTGTAACCCTCGGCGGACCGGGCCAGGACGTGGCGCCTCGTCCGCTGGTGGTCGTAGAACCGGGCGATGTCTGAGGCATGGGGGTCGATCTCGGGGCACCCGTCGGTCATCCACTCCGCCACGGTGCGGCCGAACCCGGGCCCCTCCTTGACCCAGATGGCCGCCACCGACCACAGCCCCTTGACCTCGGGCGTCTCCCCCACCAGCGGCATGCCGTCGGGCGTGAGCGAGATCAGCCCGTTGACGGCGTACTTCACCCCCACCCGCTCGTCCCCCACGATCTCGGGGAACAGCTCCAGGGCGTCCTCCATCTGCGGGTCGAAGTCGTCCTTGGTGAAGGGCAACTCGGTGGGCGACTGCGCCGCCTGCTCGATCGAGGGGATGCCGTCCGGCTCGATGAGGATCGGCCGGTGGGCGTAGGACCCGATCTCGAACTCACTCCCGTGCTGGCGCTCGTACATGTTCGTGTCCACATCCCGGACGATCGGATACTCGATCTCCCCCACAGTCTTCTCGAACAGCGGCACGGGCCCGACATCGATCATCTGGTGCACCGCCGGGGTCAGCGGGATCGAGGCCCCGGCCATCCGGGCGATCCGGGGACTCCATACCCCGCAGCACACGGCGACGACCTCCGTGCGGATGTCGCCGGCGTCGGTTCGGACTCCGCGGACCCGGCCGCCCTCCACGTCGATCCCCAGCACCTCGGTCTTCGCGTTTATGATGATGGCGCCCAGCCGCTCGGCCTCCTCCCGCATGAGCGTGCCCGCCCGCAGCGAATCCACCACCCCGATCCCGGGACAGGAGAAGCCGGCAAGGATGACCGTCTCGTCGATGAACGGGACGAGCTCCCTGACCTCGGACGGGGTGAGGAGCTCGGTCGGCTCGATCCCCCAGGACTTCGCCGACGCCATGCGGCGCTTGAGCTCCTCCACCCGCTCGGGGGTCCGGGCCACCTCGATTCCCCCGCTCTCGGTGAACACGCCGAGCTCCTTGTATTGGCGCACGCTATCGAGCGTGATCTCGGTCATCTCCTTGGAGTGATCCACCAGGAAGATGAAGTTCGACGCGTGGCCGGTCGATCCGCCGGGATTGGGGAGCGGACCCTTGTCCAGCTGGACGATGTCCTTCCACCCCAGCCGGGCCAGGTGGTACGCGACGCTGTTGCCCACGATGCCCGCGCCGATGACCACGACGCCCGCCCGGTCCGGCAACGCGTTCACTGCTTGGGGATCTCCTTCGTCGGGTCGAAGTGCGGCATGGTCACGACCGTGGCACTCACCCGTCCCGATTTCGGCGTGTCCACCTGGAGCTCCGTCCCGAGTTCGGCGAACTCGACCGGCACCATGGCGAACCCGATGTTCTTCTCCAGGCGTGGCGAGTAGCAGGCGGAGGTGACCCGGCCGACCTCACCGCCGTCCGCGTGCGCGGGGAAGAAGTCGATCATCTCGTTGTCGATGTAGGTGCCGAGGGGATCACCGGCGAGGTCGACCCCGACCAGCTTCTGCTTCACGCCCTCCTCCTTGATCCGGCGGAGGGCCTCCTTGCCCATGAAGTCGGCCTCCTGGTCCAGGTCGACCATCCACGTGTAGTGGTAGCCCACCTCGAACGGGTTGTTCTCGTACCACATGTCCGCGCCGAACGCGAGGATGCCCCCCTCGATACGCCGGATGTGGCACGGGCCGATGACCTGGAGCCCGTGCGGCTTCCCGACCTCGAGCACCGTGTCCCACAGCTTCTGGCCGTGCCGGCTGGCGTCGTGCAGGTAGATCTCGTAGCCCACCTCGCCCGTGTAGCCCGTCCGCGACACCACGACCTTCATCCCGTCGAGCTCGGCCTTCATCAGCCCGTAGTACGGCACCTCCAGGACCCGGTCGCCGAACAGATCGACCAGCACCTTCTTCGAGTCGGGGCCCTGGATCTGCACGGGGGCGACGTCGATCTCCCGTACCGACGCATCCATGCCCTTGGCCGCCGCGATGCCGAGCGCGTACAGGTTCACATCGGAGTCGGCGAGCGAGAGCCAGAACTCGTCCTCTTCCACCCGCAGCAGCACCGGGTCGTTCAGGATGCCGCCGTCCGGGGCGGTGATGAACACGTACTTGCACTGGTCGACGGCGCACTTGTACAGATCGCGGGGGACGATCATGTTCGCCAGGTCGAAGGCGTCCGGACCCTTGATCTGGATCTGCTTCTCCACCCCCACGTCCCACATCGTGACGCCGTTCACCAGCTTCCAGTACTCCTCGACCGGGTTCCCGTAGTGGCGCGGGTGGTACGTGTGGTTGTAGACGCTGTACTTCGCCACCCCGTGCGTGCGCGACGCGTTGAAGTAGGGCGACTTACGGATCCGCGTGTACAGCAGGATCCCCGGGCTCTCGATCACCGCCAATCGACTTCCCCCTTTCGAACCACAGGCGGGCCGACCCCCCGTCCCGCCGTCTCGAACGCCCGCAAAGCCTAGCTAACCGGAGGTGTGCTGGTAGCTCACCACCCGGCCGTCTCGGACCGACACGATGACACCCTGGAGGATGCCCTTGTCGTAGTCGCTCCCCGGGTTGAAGCAGGGCGTCCCCCCGATCTTGATCCGTCCCGCCGACTCGTGGATGTGGCCGTGGAGGCCGACCACCGGCTGGTAGGTCGCGATGGCCTCCCGGACGGCGGCGCTTCCGCCGCTCGTCATCACCATCCGCCCCCGCTCGAGTACGGGCTTCGGTAGCTCCCCCCGATCCATCCGCGACGTGTCGAGCTTGGGACACCGGTCCAGGAGCGAGTCCTTCGGCGGACAGTGCAAGTTGAACACGCATCGAGCAGGATCGGGCACGCGCGACATGCTGGCCTCGATCAGGGTCTCGATCTCGGCTTCCTCCGCCTCGCGCGGCGTGTCCCACGGGGTCGGGGTTGACAGGCCGACGGTGATCATCGTGTGCTCGCCGTCGAGCTCGACGACTTGCCCCTCGCAGCCGACCACTTGGTCGCCGTCGGCCTCCGACAGGACGTCCAGCACGCTGGGTTCGTCGTCGTTGCCTCCCGTGAGGTACATACGAACCGGGGTGCCGCCCAGGCGGTCCTTTGCCAGCTCCAGCCACGAGGACAACCTTTCCCGGGCCCGATCCTGGAACACCCCCTTCACCAGCATGGGGTCGCGTCCGAGCTGCTCGTACTCAATGCGGTCGACCACCTTCCAGTAGAACCCGGTGACCTCGACCATTCGGCAGAACCGGAGGAGGCCCCCCGCGTCGAACTCGTGGTCGTCCCCATGCAGATGGGCCGAGTACCGGTCGCCGTCGCGGACGATTGCCACGAGCGCCTTTCCCATCAGGTCGCCCCCGAACACCAGCGCGTCGACGTCGTAGAAGGACGCGGCGTTCAGGAACTTGCGGAATGTGGGCTCGGAGCCGTGGAGGTCCGCGGCGAAGAAGATCCGGGTTGCCTCACCCTTCGGCTTCCTGCGGAACGGTGCCATGCCCTCCAGGCTATGTCAGACCCGCTAGTCCAGGCCGACATCTTCAGATCGTCGGGACACCGGCACTTCCCTAGCCCTTCCCGGTGTCGAAGGCGCGTTTCCAGATCTCCTCGTAGGAGCCGACGTCCAGCTCGCGCGGATTCCCTACGGTCTGGGGGTCGTCGAAGGCGATCTTCGCCAGCATTGGGACCTCGTCGGTCGAGAACCCCAGCGACTGGAGGGTGGGGATCTGGACGTCCTCGGTGAGCGCGTAGACCTCCTCGACGCCCAGGTCGGCCGCCTGGTTCACCGTCTTGTTCCGCGTGTCCTTCCCCAGAGCCTGGGCGATCCGGGCGAACCGCTCGGGGGTCCCCGGGACGTTGAACTCGACCACCGGGCCGAGCAACCGACCCACCAGGTCGCCGTGCGGCACGTCGTGCACGCCCCCGGCCGACTGGGCCATCGCATGATTGGCCCCCGCCGAATCCACCCCGTACGACAGTCCGGCGAGCATGGCAGCCATGCTCATGTGGGACCGGGCTTCGAGGTCGTGGCCATCCTCGACCGCCCGACGGAGCCAGGACCCAACGTAGTCGATCGCCTCCAACGCGACGGCGTCGGTGAACGGCTGGTGGTAGTCCATCGTGTAGCACTCGACCGCGTGGGCCA
>DASSSA010000010.1:0-2666 GCA_035701505.1 Actinomycetota bacterium | reverse complement strand
CGCCGGGCCCGGGCGCTGCACGCCGAACGCATCCGTGTCTCGGCCACCGCCGCCGTGCGGGAGGCCTCCAACCGCGACGAGCTCGAGGCCGCGGTGCGAACGCACGCGGGCTCCGAGCTGGAGATCATCACCGGAGAGCGGGAAGCGGCCCTGTCGTTCCAGGGGGCCACGCACGGGCTGGATGTCCCGACTCCGTTCCTCGTGCTGGACATCGGGGGTGGGTCGACGGAATTCGCAGTGGGGACCGAGGAGCCGGAAGTCTCCATCTCGACGCCGATGGGAAGCGTGCGGCTGACCGAGCGGCTGATCCGGACCGACCCTCCGTCGGAGGAGGAGCTGGCGATGGTTCGGAAAACGGTGCATGACATCCTGGATGGGGTGGAACGGTCCGTGCCCGCTCGGACGGCACGCACCCTCGTGGCGGTGGCTGGAACGCCCACGACCATCCAAGCCATCTCGCTCGGGTTGCCCTTCTACGATCCGGAAGCCATCCACCGCTCGTGGCTCTCGACGGGGGAGGCCGAGCGTGTCCTCGCGGAGCTGGCCGGTATGACGACCAACCAGCGTTCGGCTATCTCGGTCATGGCCCCGGGTCGGGCCGACGTCATCGTGGCCGGCGCTGTGATCCTGGTGGAGGTGATGCACCGGTTCGGGTTCGAACAAGCGCTCGTGTCGGAGACGGACATCCTGGATGGCCTGGCCCTGGAACTGCTTGCGACCCTGTAACCTCTGTCGCCGTGCCCAGGAAGACCCGCCATCGTCAGCTCGCCCGGGTCGCCGCCCGCAGGCAGGCCGAGCGTCGGCGACGGCAGCGGCAGCGGATCGCCGTCATCGCCGTCGCGCTGGTGGTGGCCCTGGTCGGGGGTGTACTGGCCTTCGTCGCGTTCACCGGGAACGAGACGCCGCCGACGGCTTCGGGGACGCCCACCCCGTCGGCATCATCCACCACCCAGCCCGTCGCCTGCGGCGCAACGGCTCCGGCCGGTGCGAACAAGCAGCCGCAGGAGTTCGCCAAGCCGCCGCCGATGAACATCGACCCGAACAAGACCTACACCGCAACCCTCGATACCTCCTGCGGCACGATCGGCGTGCGGCTGCTGGCCGACCAGGCTCCTCAGACGGTGAACAGTTTCGTGTTCCTGGCCGAGAAGGGGTACTTCGATGGAACGCACTTCCACCGCATCGACACGAACCTCGACATCATCCAGGGGGGCGATCCCACCGGCACCGGGTCGGGGGGCCCCGGCTACACGATCCCGGACGAGCTCACCGGCGACGAGAGCTACGGTCCGGGGGTGGTGGCCATGGCCAATTCCGGGCAGCCGAACACCGGCGGGAGCCAGTTCTTCATCGTGTACGGACCGAAAGGGCACAGCCTGGAGTCAAACGCCGCCTATACGATCTTCGGCCGGGTGATGAACGGGCTCGACGTGGTCACGCGGATCGCGAAGATCCCTGTGCCGGACCCGAGCGCCGGTCCCCCCGGACAGCAGCCAACGAAGACTGTGTACATCGATATGGTCACGGTCAAGCCCACGTAGCGGTCGGGACACGTACTGAAGACGGGATCGACGACCCTATAACTGCTTCGACAAGCTCCTCCAGCACTGATTCGAGGGGGGACAGTAGTCTGGGCCGCCTACAATCGCCTTCGCCCGGGTGCCGGAACGGCAGACGGAGGTGCCTTAAAAGCACCGGCCCGAAAGGGCGTGTGGGTTCGAATCCCACCCCGGGCACTGTTTATCTAGGACGCGCTCGCCGAATCCTTCGGGCGCGGCCAGGTCATCCTCTGCCGCGAGCCTGAACGGCACATCAGGACGCGGCAGAACCAAGGTGACCTCGATGTTCCGGTCGTCCTTGAGATACGTCACTTCCTTGGCCAAGTGGCTGAGGACCGGTCGTCGTCGCTCGTCGGGGCCGCTGAGTAGCGCCGAATCCTTGTGTGCCTTTCAGTTTCCCCAGCTCATCTCGTCCCCCCCGCCCTCTGGTTCGAATTCTCTAGGAAGGGCGCGTTCGGGATCTGGTTCCAACTCGTTCGATTTCCCCCTGACAGGGTATGAGAGCGCTGGAGGTGAAGACGATGGACGACAGCAAGCGCCTGGAGCTGGAGGGCAAGTGGGATCAAGTTCGAGGCCGGGTGAAGGAGTCGTGGGGCGTACTGACCGATGACGAACTGGACCGCACCGAAGGCAAGTGGGACCGACTCGTCGGGCTCATCAAGGAGAAGACCGGGGAGTCGACAAGTGAGGTGGAGCGACGGATCCGCGAGATGATGGACTAGCCTCGCTTGCGGTTCTGACCCGAGTCGCCCCAGTCAACCTGGGCCTTTGGGTCGTTGGGCTGGGCGTGTTTCGTCTCGCCCTCGGATGAGGTCCGGCCGTCCACCCCAGCTCGCTCCCCGAGGAGCTCGGCGTTGAAACCCGATCGACTGTCGCTCTTGCTGGTCGGAAACGGTCCCGGACGCCCCGAAATCCCCGGAGGATCGATCGATCGCCGCGGAGAGTCACCGCCAGCCCGAGGCCTCTGCGATCGCGGAACTGATGAAGCGGACGATCCGCTGTGCATGGATCCGTTCGGAATCCAGGTCCGGGTTGTAGATCGTGACGTCCCACCCCGTTGGGTTCCTGCCCAGCGCCGTCGTGGCGACGAGCGAGAGCTCGTTCCAT
>DASSSA010000009.1:0-10582 GCA_035701505.1 Actinomycetota bacterium | reverse complement strand
GCTCGCTGCCGATGCCGACACCCAGCACCGCACGTCCGGCCGGGCCGTCTGTTCTCCTGGGAGAACGTGGGGGCCTCGGTCCGGTCGGCTCTGCAGCCGTGACTCCGCTGCGGGATGTCCCTATGACCGCACGGCAGGCGGCCGGGATCGTCGTTGGCCAGGACTCCTCCGGGCGGGCCTTCCGGGCTCAGGGGCGCGGCCATAGACTCGTCGCATGGTCTGCCCCAGCTGCGATGAGCGGAACGCCGAGCGTGCGAAGTTCCGCTTGGGGTGCAGGGACCTCGCTCAGCCGAGAGGTTCCGGCGCCGAGCGTCGAGCGTAGGTCGTGTCGGTGCCGTTCGCCGACCTCGTCGGCTTCACCGGGCGTTCGGACCGAGCCGACCCCGAGGTCGTGCACGCGACCCTGCGCCCGTACCAGGAATCCGACACTCCGACCATCCCTCCCGGACTGCGCGAGAATCTGGGGCGACAGAGCGCCGGTCGGCTCCGCCATCCGTAGTACGTGAGAGCTGAACGGCTCAGGTCGCGACGCAGAGGAGGTTGCCGGATGAAGAGGGGAACCCACGAGAGGCGCTCGGCCACGGCGATGGTCCTGGCCCTGTCGGCTCCTGCGCTGATGCTGGGCGCCTGCCGCGGAACGCAGGCATCGAGCGGCGGAGGCCCGACCCTCGCGATCACCAGTCCGGCCGACGGGGCCTCGGTGAGTAGTCCGGTGAAACTCGTGCTCTCGGTGCAGGGTGTGAAGATCGGTCCGCCCGAGACCGGCAACATGCACTTCCACATGCACATCGACGGCTCCAAGGACTACACGGTTGTCACGAGCACCACCGGCGAGGTCCCGGTTCCGATGGGCCAGCACACCATCGAGGTGGTCCTCGCTGAGCCGAACCACACCGAGACGGACACAACGGCCTCGGTATCGGTGGACGTCACCGCAGGTGGCAGCTCCGGCGGCGGCGGTGGCTACGGCGGCGGGAGCGGCGGATACGGCAGCTAGCACGGCGATGGGCGGACTGCTTCGCAACGGGAGGGCTCCGCGGAGGATGCACGGGGGTGTCTACCTGGCCACGGCGTTCCTGCTCCTCTCGGGGGTGGCGGTCGGCGGCGAGGGACATCCGGCCGTGGCGGATCTGATCGGCGGTCACGTGGTGGCGGCCGCCTGGCACCGGTGGGTGGGCTACGGTCTCATCGGCCTCGGCCTGCTGATCCCCCTGATGCGACCGGGGGCGGCTGGGCGGTTCCTGGCAGAGTCGATCCGGTTCCGTCCGTCTGACGTCAGATGGTTCGCGAAGTACCCGCGGTTCGTGCTCCGTCCCAGCCGCCACGACCCGGAGCGCCACGAGGGCCACTTCGATCCGGGTCAGCGAGTCCTGAACTGCGTGATCCTCCTCGCCTTCACGGCGCTCGGGGCGACCGGGATGGTGATGAGTTTCCCCGAGGCGGTGACCCCCACGGCGTTCGCGTGGAGCTTGCGGATCCACCGGGCGGCAACGTGGTTGCTGGTCGGCTCGGTGGCGGGGCACGTTCTAGTGGCGTCGGGGGTGCTCGCCGCGTATCGGGGGGTGTGGCGTGCGATGCACTGGGACGGCAGGGTGCCGACGGGTCTTGCCGCGAAGCTGTGGCCCGCCTGGGCGGAGGCGCAAGAAGCCCGCAACGAGCCTCCACAACCCGAGGGGTAACCCTGGATGAGACGTCCTCGGCTGAGGACTATCGGCTTCGTGGCTGCAACCCTCGGCGCCATCTTCTATCTGGCAGTGCTGCTCGGGGCTCTCGTCGATCCGGTGGTCGGCGATGTCATCGTCTGGGTCGCCTTGTGGTCCCTCGCCGCTGCGGTGATTGTCGGCATGATGTTCCGGGTGATCAGGCGCACGTCATAGACGAATCATTTGCAGCACAAACCGGCGATTGGATAGGTGAGCGGGCAAGCCGATAGCATCCCGGACCGTGCCCGACCTGCTCCCCATCCCCGCGTTGACAGGTTAGGTTCGGAGACTTCGGACCGCCCGGGATGGTAGGGGCAGGAGTGAGCGACAGGCGCACCTACAGGAAGTTCACGGCCGAGCAGAAGCTCTCCAGATCCTGCTGGCCGGGCTTCGCTCCGGCAACGTGGCCGAGGCCTATCGATCACACCAGATCTCCTCATCGCTCTACTACGGCTGTCGGGACCATGTCTGGAGGCCGGTCGATCCAAGCTCGCCGGCACGATCCTTTGGGCCGAGGGACTCGGGCCGCGCCCGGCCGCCGCTCACCCTTCCTCCCTGTCCAGGACCAGGCACACCCCGTTGATGCAGTAGCGGAGTCTCGTGGGCTCGGGGCCATCATCGAACACGTACCCCAGGTGGCCGCCGCACCGCCTGCAGACACCTCGGTGCGGACCATCCCGTAGGAATGATCCGGGCGCAGCTCGATGGCGGCGGCCACCGCCGGCTCGGTGAAGCTCGGCCAGCCCTGTGGGGTGCATTTATTGGGTTACGCCCTGTGACCAGCAAGTTCTCTTCTTCTCGAAGAGGGCGGGGCCGACCACAACGGAGCCTGTCCGGAGTGAGCCTGCCCACTTTGAGGGTCCTGGCGCGGCCGACGGTCAGGGTTGAGTGGCCTCCTACTCAGGGATGGTTCTGCGAAGCGGCCGCGCGGGCCGGGCAATCGTCCCACGGCACCATCCCCGGCCGCCAGGCTGGCACAACGCTGGAAATCACGGACACGCAGGTCAGGGCGGGGAACCGAATTTGCACCCCACAGGGTGGTCGCCCAAACGCCCAGGTGATCTGCCGGGCCCAAGATCCTACCCGCCCTCCGAACGGGGCTCTACGGGCTTCCTACGGCCTCGTTTTCGGACCGGGTCCCCCGAAACCGAGCATCGACGGGGGTGGGGCCAGATCAGATCATCGCAGTTGGGCCACGTGGAGTTGTCAAACCGAACGCACCCTATGACTCCCGCCAGAGTAGCCTGCTAGCGGCGGCGAGAAGGCTCTGTCCCAGTTCCGGTAGATCGGTCGATTCACCCGCCGGCGGAGATCGCGACCTGGTGACGAGGATCGCGTTCTCGAGCTCCGCCTCAGCTGCCGAGTGGTGGTCCGAGTAGACCAGGCCGAGGATGCTGCGCAGGACAAAGTAGAGGAGGGAACGAATCACCGGGCGGCAGTGTCGCAGATCGGACCGCTAAGTGATGGGCTTAGGCCTGCGATCGGGGCCGGACCCGGTGGATCGTGCCACCGATTCGCGGCAATAGGTCCAGGTGAGGCTGCTGCTTTCGGTGCGGAAGGGACAGTCCTCGAAAGCCTCGTCCGACCGGCGTTTCTGCATCTGAGCCGTACAATGAATTAAAGAGGCGAGGACTGTCATATGACGTTCTTTCCCGTGGGAGGCCTCGTCTTTCCGGGGGTTGGTATGTTTGGGCGCTGGCGGGGGCGCGGGTGATGCCCTCCGCCGCTGGAAGGAAGGCGAAGAGGCGCGGTGCGACCGTACTCCGCGACCTCACTCCGCGCGAGATGGAACTGCTTCGGCTGCTCGCGACGGAGGGTCTCACCAACCGAGAACTGGGAAACCGGTTAGGCATAGCCCCGGCCACCGTTAGGACCCATCTCGACCACGTGCGGATCAAGCTGAAAGTGCACAACCGCGTGCAGCTCGCATTAGCGGCGCAGCGTCTCGGGATCGGGAGGCGTCGGGTGCGAAAACCCGATCACGCGGCGTAAGTACTCCTTGAACAGGTCCTGTGGGGGTCCATTCTTGGTTCCCTCTGATTGACGCTGGTACGTGGCATCCCTCGCCCCTTGCGATCCTTCGTCTACTACGTCCTCGTTCGCCTTGTGGGAGTACTGACCCGACGCGGGAGCGTCTCGCAGCTCGAGCTTGAGAACGCCGTGCTCCGTCACCAGGTGAAAGTGCTTCGGCGCTCGGTCCGTCGCCGATCCTGCGGCGTCAACCGCAACGTGTGGGGTGCATTTGTTCGTATCACGCGGTTCACCTGGCCATTTGGCCCAGCGCAGGTCCGGCGCCGACGGATGCCGAGTGGACCTGACGGGCCTTTCACGGATGCCCGATGCCCTCGCGCCCGGCCTTCCAGGGTGGGGCCGAAGATCTGAGTCTCTCAGACTCAAGTCTCCGTTGGATTGTTCCAGGCATGGATGCGGGCGCTCCGGCGCCACCTCACGTGGTCGCGCGGTCGACCAGCCGCCTCAAGTGGGGGAAGCCAGGACCCCAGATCGCGAAGACGCGCAGGTCAACAATGTGATCTGAATAGATGTACCCCTCAGGCTCGCTCCTGGCGGTCAGCCGGGTAGGTGCGCGGGCCGCCGAATCGATCCCGCGCTCGCGAAGGTCAACCCGCCCTTGTGGCTTGAGTTCGTGCTCCGCGGTGCGCCCCGGAGCCCAGCCGCTCCCTTGCCCTGGGCTAATGAGCCCTGGCTCTGTTGGCCGAGGGGCGGCGCCAGTACATCAAGCCGGAAGCCATGGCGATCAGGACGAGGATGATGCTGCCGAACAACAGCTCGTCGACAACCATGAGGTGCTCGATGGTCAGCGTGGTGAACACGTTGAAGCCCGCGTGGAGGATCCAAACAACGGCCACGCTTCCCCCTGAAACCAGGAAGAACCGGGTGAAGAGCGGTGACAGCGCCGCGTTGCCGATGATGTAGAAGACGAGGACGGCGATCGCGTCGACCGCGGTGGACTCCTGCAAGGCGTTCGGGAAGTGCCAGACCCCCCAGATGACCCCGACGATGAGCGAGGCTCGAACCTCGCCGAGGGGCAGCAACTTGGGAAGCAGATAGCCGCGCCACCCGTACTCCTCGCCAAACACCATGAGCAACGTGACGGCTATCAGCGCTGGGATGGCCGACCACAGTGGCTCATCCGTTTCCGAGCCGAAGTGGCCCGAGCCGGTGGCGGCAACGACGGGCACGGCGATCAGCGTGATCAGGGCGGGGAGGAGTATCGCCCACACATGGAGGCGCCACGGTCCGAGCGGTCCCAGCGAGCCTCGTACCCCCTCCCTGCTCACTAACAGAAGCATGAGCAGGGCCGCGATCGCCGGCGTGTAGTTATCCACCAGGTCGATGACGAAGTCTGGCGCGTTCGGAAACAACGCCTCCAGGGCCACCGCGCCTACAACGCGAACGACGAGGAGGGCCAATACCGTGAACGCTGCCACGTCGCGCCATGCGACCCGGCCATTCGATGCCGCCCGGATGCGGTAAGAAGCGCCAGGGTTCATGTGGTTCCCTTCCGCGGAGACCGCTCCATCACGCGAGTACACCCGACGAAGGTCGGGAGTCAAGTCCGGTCAGATCGATCGTCCCACTGGTCGCGCGCTGGGGGATCAACCCGAAGCGGCCGCACCGCGGGATCGACCTGCGAGCGCCTAACTCGCTGCCGAATACCCCCTGCACCGATTCCCAGCATGCTGCGCGTGCGAAGAAGCGACGTCCTGGGCGGCATCATCCATGAGTACGAACTGGTCGCGTGATGGCGAATCAAGGCGTTCCGTGCCCTTCAGCCCCATCCGAGTTTTTGGCCCCCCAAACGCCGACGTTCCGGTTCGACCGAGCGGCGGCGAGATACAAGCGCCGCGACTACTCGGCGGTCTCATCCACGAGTAGTACCCTCCGGCGTGAACCTAGATTGCCCCCCAACGATGTGCGCCGGGAGCCCTGCGGCGGGCCCCCGGCGCTGTCCCTCCTGACCTTCAAACCGCGGAGACTTCAAGCCGCCGCTAGCACACTCCCTGGATGAAGGTGCGCGAGGCGTCGGCGAAGGCCTCGACGACGTTGTTCGTTGTGTCCGTCAACGTGATGTCGGTGTACGAGACGCAGGCCAGCCGGAGGTCCTGGCCGGACGGGCAGGAGAAGTTGCCCGACGACAGCGGCCCGACGGAGAGGGTTCCCTTAACGCGCCCGTTCTCGGGCAGGAAGCCCGTTTCCGGCGAGCTCAGCGGGCCGTTGAAGGTCTCCTTGTTGGCTGCCTTCGGGTGATTCCCGCCACCGTTGATGCAGGCGTAGGTGGCGCTGGCTTGTGCACTCAGGATGTAATTCACCTGGTCCTGGCCGACGCCGGCCTCGTCCCAGCTGACGACGAGCGCGCCCTGGTCGTTGACGCTGCTCTTCGACGCCTTGTGGAAGAAGTGGGCTCCGCTCGTGGCCGAGGCCGCTTCAGCGGTAAGACTGAAGAGGGCCACAGCCAATACCAAAATGCCTACTCGACGCATGGGTCTTCCCCTTCGATTCGGGTGGGGTCCCTCGTTCACCCACCGTGGGTGCGCAGCATATGGCTGCGCTCGGTCGCTACCAGCCGCATCATCACCCCCTTCCTTGGATGTGGGCGCCGGCAGAGCAGCTGCGAACGAGGGAATCGGTGACCCGGGGAGAAGGAATCGACTTGATGCGACCCCCCGAGTCTTTCGGCGATGACCCGCCGCCGCACACTTCCGTGTTTGTCGTTGCACCAATCCAATACTGAAAACGAAGGAGGGCAAACCCCTATTTGAGGTAGTCACGGGTGGAACTCGAAAAGGCGAATCCGTACATCTTCTCCGCTAACGCCTAAACCGGCCCGTTTTCGGGGGGTCTCTAACCGAACCAGGAGCGCCGTAGAGCGGCCACCTACGCAAAAGAGGCTAGAGCGCCATCCTGCGAGGTTTTTCGGCGAATGCGCCCCAATAGGAACCCCCCGGGCCGGCGGAAGAAGGTCCCCTTGAGGGAGTACCTGGAGGCCCTGATCCCGGCTTAGCTGACGCGCTCCCAGGTCTCGCCGGGATAGGCCACCGAGACGCTCCATAAAGCGGCCTCCAAGAAGTGCTTTGTCGAGCAGTCGCTTGGAATCACCGGATCCAACACGAGTGTGTCGCCGCGGATTCGATATCGGAACTCGACCGGAATGGGCGGTCCTTGGTCGAACCCATACGGCATGACGAGGGTGTCATCGTCGATGATCTCGTAGGTCCCTTCATCCACCTGGTTGCCCTTCCAATCCAAGGATCCGAACGTGCCGAACTCGGTCCAGAAGTGCGAATGGTCTCGCGGCACGGCCCTCTCGCATGGGTGCGTCGGATCGGCGATCTGGCGGCCGGGCAGCCACCCGTTGGTGGGATCGGCGAGGCCAGGAGTACGTGCTCTTCGATCACGGACTCTTCGAACCCGGCCCCCCGGATCTGGTGCCTCGGCGCGGGGAAGGGGGAAGGCGAAATCACTCGGTACGGCAGAGGGGTAAACAGCTTGGCGGGCAGAAGCACCTTCTAGGAGACGCCCTGGCCGTCGGCTCCTCGTCCCGGGGAAGGCCTGAACTCAGAGAGGTGGGCGAGAGTCCGGCTCGAAATGACCTCGACGATGACCCCGTAGTCCTTTGCCTGCTCGGCCGTGAGGATGAAGTCCCGGTCGGTGTCCCTTGAGATCTTCTCCAGGGGCTGTTCGGTGTGGCGGGCCAGGATCTCGTCCACTAGGCGGGCGCTGCCGGAGGATCTCCCCGGCGTGGATCTCGATATCCACTGCCTGCCCTCCGACCTGCGAGGAACCCCGCGTCACGAAGGGCGAACAAGGGCTGAGCGCCGAGTCGCATGGATGGGAAGTCAACCGCAGACGGGATCGAGACCTCGTCATCCGCCTTGGCCGGGCGCCACCATGACGCGGACCCGTTCCACGGCGTTGTTAGCGAACCCACCGAGGTTCCATGACTCCTCGACGGGCTGGACGTTCCCGGACGTATCGGTCGCGCGCGAGCACAGCTCATACGATCCCCCGCCCGGCAACGCTGCCTCGAACGTCCACCCCACCCACGCGAAGGCTGACCCCAATGGCTCGAGCCTCGCATCGCCCCACGTCGCGCCGCCATCGAGACTGACCTCGACGCGTTCGATCGGACCCCAGCCTGACCACGCTCTTCCACGCACGTGGAGGTCGACCGAGTCAAGCTCGCGGACCCCATCATCGTTGAGCATCCCGGGGCGGACCATGAGCGAACGGGGTGCCATGCGGCTCACGAGGATTCCGGGATCATCGTCGCGTTGCTGCATGACGAAGGAGGTTTGCATGTATCCCGTGTGCGGTTCGTCCAGCACCGTGATGCGTTCGAGCCATTTCACGCTGGCCATGCCGTACCACCCCGGCGCGACGAGCCGCAACGGGAACCCGTGGCGCGCGGGGAGCGGCACCCCGTTCATCTCGTAGGCCAGGAGCACCTCGGGTCGTGATGCCTCGGTGAGGGGGAGACTGCGCTCGAAGTGCTGCACGATGCCGTCTTCGATCCCCCTGTCGGCCCCCGTGAAGAGGACCTCAACGGCCTCGTCCAGGACGCCTGCCTCATCGAGCAGCGGCCCGAGCGGCGCACCCGTCCACTCCGCCGTCGAGCAAGCGCCGTACAGCCACGGCATCCACGAATCCGTCTTCCGGGAGAGGAGCGCGCGGCCGTTCCCCGCGCACTCGAGAGTGATCGGCGACGAGACCGAGGCTCGTGCACGGATCTCATCCAGGGTCAAGGACAGCGGTCGGGCCACGTTGCCGCCGACGGACAGCCGCCACGACCTGGAGTCGATGAACGGGATGTCGAAGTGCGTGAGCACGTAATGCAGCTCGGTCGGCGTGATGTCGAATTGCAACGCCTCCAGCGGCATCTCGGGGTTGCGTAAAGTGAAAGCGAGCTCCTCACGCTCAAGTTCGATCCGATCAACGGGCGGCTCGGTCACGACCCCCTGTTATCACACAGCGGACCAGCCGAAGTACAGTCTGGTCGCGAGCAAGTTCCGCGTTTGAGTCCCGGGTCCCTGTAGAGGGTGTTGCACAAACCGTCAGTGGACGCGGCCGACCACATTATGCTGTGATGTCGCCTGCTTGGTTCCACAACATGCAGCGGTGCCTGCAGCGCAATCCGGGTTTCTGCAACAGGCTCTTCAGGGTCTTTGGCGAGCTGGAGCCGGCCCCGCTCGAGGTCGCGTTCGAGGCCACCTTCGGGTGGAGCTGGTTCGCCGACCTGCTCGCCGACGCAGGGATCCCCGCTCACATGGCGCACCCGCTCGCCACCAAGGCCATCTCCTCGGCCCGAGTGAAGAACGACTCCGTCGACGCCAAGACGCTCGCCCACCTGCTGCGCTCGAACCTGCTCCCCGAGGCCTGGATCGCCCCGCCCGAGGCGAGGGAGGCCAGGCGCCTGGCCAGGATGCGGACCTCGCTGGTGCGCATGCGGACCCGGCTCACCTGCCAGGTCCACGCGCTGCTTGCCGAGCACGGTGCGCTACCGGAGATGACCGATGTCTTCGGCCGCGCCGGGAAACGGTTCCTCGCCGAACTCGAGCTCCCGGAGACCTCCCGGGCAAGAATCGAGGCGAACGTGCGCCTGGGCGGGAAGATCGCCGGCGAGGTGGCAGTCGCCGAGCGTGAGCTCCAGAGTCTGTTCCGAGGCGACGACCGCCTCGCAAGGCTCACCCGGATCCCGGGGATCGGGTTCATCACCGCGGCGACGGTCCTCACCGAGGTGTGGGACGTTTCCCGGTTCGACACCGCCGACCGGCTCTGCTCCTGGGCTGGTCTCACACCATCGGAGCGTTCCAGCGCCGAGCACACCAGGCGCGGTCACATCTCCAAGCAGGGCTCCCGCTGGCTCCGCTGGGTGCTCGTCGAGGCCGCTGCACGCCCGCAACGCGACCCAGACCTCAGGGCCTTCCTCGACCGGATCGCCGTTCGCCGGGGAACGAAGATCGCTCGGGTGGCGCTGGCCAGAAGGCTCCTCACGCTCTGTTACTACGCCCTTCGGGACGGGCGCGGCTGTCGCGCCTACCCCGCAGCCTGATGGAGATCCACGACGTGGTCGAGGCGCGCTCGTGTCCCGTCATGGCCTCCTACGGACGGCCGCCCATTTGATTGAGCCGCCTGGGCCGCATGACACCATGGACAAACCCGAATAGATGACTGGTCCTCTCGACCCTCACCTTGGTGAACGCGGCCTCCCGTCCCCATGGCTACCGATCCGCGCCTCGCCTTGACATCGGAACGTCCTTCATAGATGACGGGACACGACCCGGTGCCCTTCAGGACGCGTCCCAAAAGACGCTTCGGACTCATTGCTTCTCGGGCGGTGCTTCCTGTGGGGGGAGGATCGTCCACGTGAAGACTTGCTTCCGTCGGTCGAAGATGCACTCGTACCAGATGTCACGTTCCTGGTCGTGAAAGAGCTTGCCGACGTCCTCGGGTCCTTGGCACTCGTCGGGACTTGGGCTCGGATGTCGTTCGCTCATCGGAGCTGTTGTTCAGCCGGGGCCCTTGGCGTCGAACAGCCGCGGATGGTCGAGTGCGTCGGCATGGTCGGCGGGTGATGTCTCGGCTTCGGATGGCTGCGGTTGCTTGAAGTGCTTGCTGAGGGTGTCGATTTGCCCCTGGTACGAGGAGCCGATGGCGTCTCCATACAGCCGGTCGGGCTCGGCGGCCATGCGTTCGAATGTCAGCTTGGCTACGCGCTGCCTGTGCTCGATCGCGAAGGGCACGTCGTGTGCTCGGACCTCCAGAGCTGATCGCGAGCCCAGGAAGGCGCCCTCGGAGTCGAATCCGAATCCAGGGTCGAAGAACCCCGCGTAGTGGGTCCGAAGCTCGCCACTCGTCGG
>DASSSA010000008.1:0-8695 GCA_035701505.1 Actinomycetota bacterium | reverse complement strand
AGGGTCGGGTCGGGGCCGCATCATACCGGGCCCCCTGAACAACGCTTCACCAGGCGCGCTTGGGTTGCGTGACCTGCACTCTTGTGTTACTCAGCTCTTTGAATCGCCGGTCAAACAGGGAGGTTTCGGTTTCGATGCATCCAGGTTCACGGCCCACGCGGATGAGCCGGCGTGATTTCCTGCGGCGTTCGGCGGGCGCCGCGGTGGCCCTCCCCGGCGCTGCCGCCATCCTGGCCGCGTGCAGCAAGCCTGGACAGTCCACCAGGACCTCTATTGAGGAGCAGCTCCTGGCGAACCCGGCGCGGCCGGACCATCCGGTCACGCTACCCCTGTACCAGGACCCCATCGCTGCCTCGACCCCCATCGAGAAGGGCGCGACCCTCCAGGTCTACAACTGGGAGGACTACCTGTGGCCCCGGCTCTTCCGCGAGTTCGAGGACAAGTTCAGCAAGTACGACGTCAAGGTGAGCCTCACGACGTTCAACAACATCGACGAGGGCGTGGCCAAACTCAGCGCCGGACAGGTCTCCGCCGACGTGTTCTTCCCCGATCCGTCGGAGCTCACGAAGCTCGTCGTGTCGAAGCTCCTCCAGCCGCTCCAGCACGATCTCCTCCCCAACCTAGCAGCCAATTACTGGTCGGAGTTCCAAAACCCCTTCTACGACCAGGGATGGCTCTACACGGTCCCGTACACGATCTACACGACCGGAATCGCCTATCGTCGGGACCACGTGCCCGACTCGAAGATCCAGTCCTTGGACAACCCGTACGAGATCCTGTGGGATCCGGAGTACAAGGGCCGAGTCACGATCTACGACGACCGGCGCGAGACCTTATCGATGGCGCTCATGAAGAACGGGATCAAGGACGTGAACACCGGAGATCCCAAGCTCATCGACATGGCCAAGAACGACATCCTCGCCCTGATCGACGCAACCGACGCCAAGCTCACGATCAACGGCATCTATTCCAGGATGGCGGAGGACGTGTTCTGGGTCGGATCGTCGTGGTCGGGCGACGTCTGTTCGGCGGCCTTCTACTACCTGCCCAAGGACGTCTCGCCGGACGTCCTCGGGTTCTGGTACCCGGCCGACGGCGGGGGCGTGATCGGCAACGACCTCATGGTCGTCCCGACGAGCTCCAAGAACCCTCGCCTGGCCCATGAGTTCATCAACTTCATGCTCGACACGAAGAACTCGTTCGCCAACTTCAGGAACTGGAACGGATACCAGCCGCCGACGACCTCGATCGACCCCACCGCGCTCGTCCCCAAAGATATCCCGCCGAGCCTGAAGGAGGCCGTCGTCCTACCGAGTTACTTCGACACGGGCTCGTTCATCCTCGGGGTCAAGCCGTCGGTCGACGCCCTCTACAGCGCGGCATGGGACGAGATCAAGGCCGGTGGCTAGCGAGGCGACCACCAGGACCGAGGTCGCACCACCCGTTCCACGCGCGAGCCGTCCCGGGTCGCCTCGGGGGGACGGTGCGCGGGAGGGCGCGCGGATATCGTCCGTCCTGTACCCCAGGTGGTTTTGGCCCTCCTTCGCCGCGCCGGCGACCGTATGGCTGGCCTTCCTGTTCGTCCTCCCGTTCTACGTCGTGCTCTCGGCCGCCTTCGGGACGATCGACTTGTTCGGGAACCCGTTACCCATCTACCAGCCCTGGTACTGGAGCTCGGCGACATTCCAGGAGATCCTGGGCCGGTTCTACGGGACCGACGCGTTCTATCGTCCGGCTCTGGTGCGCACCTTGGTCTTCGTACCGGCAGCGAGCCTGCTGTGCCTGATCATCGGCTACGGTGTCGCCTATTACGTGGCCCGCCACGCCGGACGCCGAAAAGGCCTGTACCTCGTTCTGCTGATTTCCCCGTTCTGGATCAGCTACCTGATGCGGATCTATTCCTGGCAAGGGCTCCTCCAGCCAGACGGACTGGTCAACAGGATCCTCGCGTGGCTGCACGTGGCCTCTTCGCCGGTCGGCTGGCTACAGGGCAGGCCATCCACCGTGATCCTCGGCCTGATGTACGGCTACATCCCGTACATGATCCTGCCGCTCTACGGTTTCCTCGATCGGATCGACCAGAACCTGCTGGAGGCGGGGCGCGATCTCGGCGCAGGTCCGATGAAGACGTTCGTTCGAGTGACGCTTCCGCTGTCCAGGCAGGCCATCCTGGCCGGGATGGTGATCGTGGCACTGCCGATGTTCGGCGACTACTTCACCAACGACTTGCTCGGCTCGACGAAGACCGCGATGTTCGGCAACCTCATCGACAACGCGGTCGAGAGCCCGGGCGGGGGACCCCAGGCGGGATCGCTGGTTCTGATGCTCATGGTCCTGCTCATCGTGCCGCTCCTGTACTACCTGCGGAGCACCAAGCGAGCACAGGAGGCGGCATGAGCACGGCTTCGCTGTCCGTGCGGCGGTGGTGGAAGGACCCCTGGCGAAAGCCCCGGTTCCTCCTGGCGCTCACCTGGGGGTACCTCGCGTGGTCGCTGGTACCCGTCCTCATCGCCGTGGCCTTCTCCTTCAACGCGGGCCGGTCCCGGAGCGCGTGGCAGGGATTCTCCCTCCGGTGGTGGGTCGGGGACCCGACGGCGGCTGAGTCTCTGCTCTACCGCCCGGAGCTTCGGGCATCGGTGGTTCATAGCGTCTGGCTGGCCGTGGCGACGATGCTCATCGCAGTTCCGTTGGGCACCCTGTTCGCGATCGGGATCGACCGGTGGCACGGCCGCGGCCCAGGGATCGCCAACTTCACCATGCTGCTGTCCTTCGTGCTTCCGGAGATCATCCTTGGCGTCTCGTTGTTCCTCGCGTTCATCTACCTCCTTCGGGACGTCGTTTCCCTGGGTTCGACGGCCCAGATCCTGGGACTCGTGACGTACCAGATCTCATACCCGGTCATCGTCGTGCGAGCGAGGCTGTTATCGATCGGGAAGGACTACGAGGAAGCGGCCATGGACCTTGGGGCGCCGCCAACGCAGTCGGTTCGCCGCGTCTTGCTGCCGTTGCTGTATCCCGCGATCTTCGCCAGCGCGGCTCTGGTGTTCGCCGATACCATCGACGACTTCGTCACCGTCCGGTACCTGTGTGCCGCAGCGTCGTGCGAGCCGATCTCGGTGAAGGTCTACGATGCGGCCCGGGCCGCGCCCCCTCCCTCAGTGAACGCCGCCGTGACGTTCATGCTCGTGGCAACGCTGCTCGCCATCTCGGTCGGGTTCGTGGCCTACCGGCGGATCACCAAGGCCGAACGAGCCGGACCGGCCGGTCGCGAGTTCATCGGGTTCCAGGTGTAGCTGCCAGCCCGGGAGGAGTTGCCATCTCGCCTTCGGGCCATGTCGCCTAGGCCACCTCGCCCTCGGCGGCCGTGATGGACTCGCCGAATGGGCTTCCGTCGATCAGGACCCGAAGGGCATCCACCGGCAGGTGGACGGTCACCGGAGTGCCCTGCTCGTACGGCAGGCCCTCCCCCTGATTCTGGATCCAGGCCTGGAGGGTCTGTCCCGGCGCGAGATGGACGATGACCTGGAGGATGGAGCCAACGTAGACGACCCGCTCGACCATCCCCGGGACCCGGTTCTCGCCGATCGCGCCCTGCTGCTCCAGCCCGACGCGCTCCGGACGGATCACGATCCTCGCCTCGCCTCGGGCGTCGCTCTCGCCTTGCCCCGCCGTGAGTTGGAAGTCACCCAGGCGGACCTTGCACCGGCCGTTCCCGTCCGGGCCCTCGGCCCGAGCATCCATGAGGTTCGACACGCCGAGGAAGTCGGCGACGTAGGTCGTCCGGGGCTCCTCGTAGACCTCGTTCGGCGTCCCCACCTGCTCGATCCGGCCGTCCGACATCACGGCAAGCCGGTCCGACATGGTGAGGGCTTCCTCCTGATCGTGCGTCACGTAGATGAACGTGATGCCGACTTTCTCCTGGAGGGACTTCAGCTCGATCTGGAGGGCCTTGCGGAGCTTTGCGTCCAGGGCTCCGAGCGGCTCGTCGAGCAACAGGACGGCCGGGTTCAGGATCAGCGCGCGGGCCAGCGCGACCCGCTGCTGCTGCCCGCCGGACAGCTGGGATGGCCGCCGCTTCTGCATGCCCTCCAGCCTCACCAGGGCGAGCGATTCGCCGACCTTCTGCTTGATCTCCTGCTTTCCGACGTCCTTGTACCGAAGGCCGAACGCGACGTTGTCGAACACGTTCAGGTGAGGGAACAGCGCGTAGTTCTGGAAGACCGTGTTCACGTTCCGCTTGTGGGGAGGTACCTGGGCCATGTCGGCGTCGTCGAGCAGGATCTGGCCCTCGTCGGGCCGCTCGAACCCGGCGATCAGGCGGAGCGTGGTGGTCTTGCCGCACCCGGACGGACCCAGGAGCGAGAAGAACTCACCAGGCTGCATCTCCAGGTTGATCCCGGCCACCGCGGTGACGTCGGCGAACCGCTTGACCAGGTCGACGAGCTTGACTTCTCCGCTCACGGCAGGCGGGAGGATAACGCACGGGGTCTCCTTCACGCGCGACCGCCCGGCGGAGCCGCCACGGCGTCCCACGGGAATGAAGGCGGATCACTCGATGGTTGTAATTGCAGTTCACCGAACCCACCGAATCAACGGAGAGTCAGCATGCCCGAGGTGAAAGACTGGAACCAGGGGATCATCCAGGAGTTCCGCAAGAACGGCGGCCGGGTGGCGAGTTTCCGGGCCCAGCCTCTGTTGTTGCTGCACCACCGCGGCGCGAAGACTGGCATCGAGCGAGTGAACCCGCTGGCGTACCAGGAGCTGGACGAGGGGTACGCGGTCTTCGCTTCGAGGGGCGGGGCCCCCAGGAACCCCGACTGGTACCACAACCTGATCGCCAACCCAGATGTGACCATCGAGGTCGGCGACGAGACCGTCGAGGTCCGGGCGCGGGTCGCGGAGGGCCGGGAGCGCGAGCGAATCTGGGAGGAACAGAAGCGCCGGAACCCGGGGTTCGCGGCCTACGAGCGCAAGACCAGCCGGATCATCCCCGTCGTGATCCTCGAGCGAGTCACTCGGCCAGATTGATGTAGATCGATTTCTTCTCCAGGTAGTCCTCGACGCCGTCCTTGCCCACTCCCGGCCCACCCCCGACTGCTTGTAGCCGCCCCAGGGCATCTCGGTGGGAGCGGGCTGCGTGTCGTTGATCCATACGATCCCGGCCCGGAGGGCGCGCGCCGTGTTGATGGCCTTCTTGACGTTCCTGGTCCACACCGCGGCGGCGAGGCCGTAGTCGTTGTCGTGCGACAGCCGGATGACCTCGTCGATGTCGGTGAACGGGATCACCGACATGACCGGCCCGAAGATCTCCTCCCGAGCGATCCTAGCGTCGTTCTTGACGTCGGCGAAGATCGTGGGGGGCACGTAGTAGCCCCCGGCCAGTCTGGGATCCGTGGGCCGCTCGCCCATCAGGGCAAGCTTGGCCTCGTTCTGACCAAACTCGATGTATGTCTCCACCCGATCCCGCTGCTCCGCGGAGACGAGCGGCCCCATGGTGGTGTCCTCCTCGAGCGGGTAGCCCAGCCGAACCTGTCTGGCAGAGTCCGACATGGCCGAGAGCGCGTCGTCGTAGATGGGCCTCTCCCGAAGACGCGCGATCCGGCCGAGCAGATCTCCCCCTGGTTCCAGAAGATGCCGTTGGCCGATCCCTCCATGGCCGCATCGAACTCGGCGTCGGCGAACACGATGTTCGGTGACTTGCCGCCCAGCTCGAGCGTGACGCGCTTCAGCGTGTCGGCGCCGGTCTTCATGATGATCTTTCCTACGTCGCGCGAGCCGGTGAACCCCACTTTGTCGACAAGGGGGCTGGCCACGAGGGGGGCGCCGGCCGTCTCGCCAAACCCGGTGATCACGTTCAGCACGCCGCTTGGGAGTCCCGCCTCCTCCAGGATCTTGGGGATCTCGAGAGGCGTGAGCGGCGTCTGCTCCGGCGGCTTCAGGATGACGGTGCAGCCCGCCGCCAGCGCGGGGGCCACCTTCTGCGCGGCCATCATCATCGGGTAGTTCCACGGCGTGATGCAGACCGCCACGCCCGTGGGCTCCTTGACCACGAGGGGCATGGCGTCGGGCCCGACCGGCGGGATCTCGCCTTCGATCTTGGTGGCCCACCCGCCGAAGTATTCGAACATGAAGGCGACCTCGTCGATGTCCTCGCGGGCCTCGCCGATGGGCTTGCCGCTGTCGAGGGCCTCCATCTCGGCCAGCCGATCGTGCTCCCTGCGGACGATCTCGGCCGCCCGCAGGAGGATGCGCCCCCGCTCGCGCTCGCTCGTACGGGGCCACCACTTCCCCTCATCGAAAGCGCGGCGGGCGGCATCGATGGCCCGGTCGGCGTCCACCTGCTTGGAATGGGGCGCCGTTGCCGGGACCTCGCCGGTGGCGGGGTTGAACACGTCGAACCGCTCGCCGTCGACGCCATCCACCCACATGCCGTCGACGTAGTTCTTGAGCTCGTCTGCCACCTCGAACGCACCTCCGCTCGGGTTTTGAACCGCCGTTCAGCGTACCGCGAACACGGCTCGGTGGGGTCGTCCGCCGCGGAACGGCCGGGGCATACGCTCCGACGAGCGGCCCGCGATAGGCTCGCTCGATGGCCCAGACGCACACGGTGCCGGGGGACGGCGGCGTCCGGCTGGCGGTTCGGGAGTGGCCGGGCCAGGGTCCGTCGATCCTGCTCCTGCATGGTCTGGCCTCCTCGTCACACATCTGGGATCTGGTGGCGCCCCGACTGGCGCCGCGATTCCGCGTCATCGCGTACGACCAGCGGGGCCACGGGCAGTCGGGCAAGCCGTCGAGCGGCTACGGGTTCGACCGACTGATCGCCGACGCCGCGGCGGTGATCCGGACGCTTGGGCTGGGACGGCCCATGGTGGTGGGCCACTCCTGGGGAGCCAACGTCGCCCTCCAGCTCGCCGTGGATCGGGCCGAGCTGGTCTCGGGCGACGTCATGGTCGACGGGGGGTTCCTTTCCATGCGCGACCGGATGGACTGGCGGACGGCCCGGACGACGCTGGCGCCGCCCCAGCTGAAGGGGATGTCGCTCGAGCAATTTCGCGCGGGCATGGGGAGCTTCACTCGAGGGGCGGTCGAGATCACGCCCGAGGTCGAGGCGGTGTTCCTGTCACTCATGCGCGTCGACCGCGACGGCAACATCCACCCCAGGCTGTCCCGGGCCAACCACCTGCGGATCCTGCGCGCGCTTTGGGGACAGGACGCGCAAGGTCTCCTCCGGAGGGTGCGGGTGCCCACGCTCGTCCTTGCGGTTCGCTCGGCGCCCGGTGAGGCCGATTCGGCCGGGTTCATGGAGGAGAAGGAGCGGGCGGCCGAGGCGGTGACGGCCATCGACGAGGCCGTGCACTTCGAGTGGATAGACGGCATCCACGACATCCCCATCCAGCGCCCCGACGCCGTTGCGGAGCGGATCCAACGGTTCGCTCAGGAGGTCGTAGGATGAGTTCCATGTTCGTCTTCATCCTCATCCTTTTGTTGTTGGCGGCGGTCTTCGGCATCCTCGGCGTCGTGCTGAAGACGGCGCTCGTCATCACACTTGCGATCCTGCTCACGATCGCGTTCCTGTCGCTGTTCGCGTACTACTGGTTCCGCTACCGGGTGTACCGGTTCCGACGCGAGCTGGAACGGCGCAGCCGCTCTTCCTGAGCTGCGGCGGTCCGCTACCGTCCCCGGCGATACGTCTCGGCCACCTCGTTCAGCCGGCGGTGCATCCCGCCGTACGCGTCCCCATTGGGGAGGTAGCGCTTGGCCACTTTCGTCACGAAGGTGTAGTTGGGATCACACACGTTGGCCACCGGGCTCTCGGACACCTGTGTCAGGAACTGGTACGCGTCGAGCGTCTCGAATCCGAATTCCTCCGATAGCCACGTGACCATGTCCACGTGCGCGATCCGGAACGCGTCCTCCAGCGGCCGGGCTGAACCGGCCGACATGACGTGCGTGTCGTTCTCCAGCCGCGGCCAGGGCGTGAGCCGCCCCTTGACCAGGTCGATGGCGATGACCGTGTCCATGGCCGCCTCCACGGCCACGCCGCACGTCTCGCCCTCACCCTGCCGACAATGGCCGTCCCCGATCGAGAACAGCGCGCCCTCGACGTTCACCCCCAGGTAACAGGTCGTCCCGGCGCGCATCTCGGGGGTATCCATGTTGCCGCCGTGGGCGTCGGGGACGAGCGATGATCGGGCCTCGAACGACGCGGGTGCCACCCCAACGGTCCCGTGCATCGGATCGAGCGGGAGCTCCACGGCGTACTCCCCGGCGCGGGCCCGGTAGGTGACCGTTCGCTTCCCCGCGTCCACGTCGTAGATCCACACCACCTCGGGTAGCGGCTCCTGGAGCGTCGCGGTCTGGTGGGTCGACGTCAGCGCGCCGAACAGCGGCACGGTGCACGAGGCGGCCCAGTCGCGGGAGGGCTCGATCGAGACGAAGTGGATGGCCAGCGTGTCGCCGGGCTCCGCTCCCTCGACGAAGAACGGTCCGGTTTGCGGGTTCACGAACGGGAAGTCGATGACCTTGGAGACCAGATCGTCGACGCCCCGGACCTTGCCCCCGAAAGCGTCCTCGGTCCACAGCTCGAGAAGGTCGCCCGGTTTCACCTTCCGCACCGGCGGGACGCCGCCGAAGGTCCAGGCGAACTCCGACGGGTCGGGCCGGTACGTGACGACGTCCATGCCATCCTCCGCTG
>DASSSA010000007.1:0-9845 GCA_035701505.1 Actinomycetota bacterium | reverse complement strand
GCTGGTACCGTGGTGCGCCATGACCCGGTTCTGGCATTCCTTCGCCGACATGTCCGCGATCCAGGAAAGCGGAGAGCTCGTCCTGGACCGTGGCGACGGCGTGCACGTCTGGGACGAGAACGGGCGGAGGTACATCGATGCCACCGCGGGCCTGTGGTACTGCAACGTTGGGTTCGGCCGGGCCGAGATCGCCGATGCCGCCGCCGCCCAGCTCCGCCGGCTGTCCGCCTACTCGACCTTCGGTGACGTCTCGAACCGGCCGGCCATCGAGCTGGCCGAGCGGGTGGCTGACCTCTCGCCCGACCCCGACGCCAAGGTGTTCTTCACGAGCGGCGGCTCGGACTCGATCGACACGGCGGCCAAGATGGCCCGCCGGTACTGGCAGCTCCTGGGTCAGGCCGACCGCACGGTGGTCATCACCCGGGAGAACGCGTACCACGGCATGCACGTCGCCGGGACCAGCCTGGCTGGCATCGGGGCCAACGCCTCCGGATACGGCACGCTCGTGGCCGACGTGACGAGGGTCGCGTGGGATTCACCGGATGCCCTTCGCGACGTCATAGATGCTGCAACCCCGGAACGCGTGGCCGCGTTCTTCTGTGAACCGATCATCGGGGCCGGCGGCGTGCTCGCGCCACCGGTGGGCTACCTGGAGGGAGTCCGGTCGATCTGCCGCCAGGCCGGTGTCCTGTTCGTCGCCGACGAGGTCATCACCGGCTTCGGGCGAGCGGGCGACTGGTTCGCCAGCAACCGGTGGGAGCTCCAGCCCGACCTCATCACCTGTGCCAAGGGCATCACGAGCGGCTACCTGCCGATGGGCGCCGTGGTCGCGTCGCCCCGCGTGGCCGATCCGTTCTGGAACGGGACGGCCGGGCTGTGGCGGCACGGGTACACCTACTCCGGTCACGCCACGGTGGCGGCCGCGGCGATGGCCAACCTCGACATCCTGGAGCGTGAGGCGCTTCCCAAACGAGCGCTGGAGCTGGAGGCCGACTGGCCGACGCGCTGACGCCCCTTGCGGCTCACCCGATCGTCGACGAGGTCCGGGCCGGCACCGGCGTGCTCGCGGCGGTGCAACTGTCCAGCCAGGCCATCGCCGAGGACCCCACGCTCCCGGCGCGGGCCGTTCGAGCATGCCGCGATGCCGGGGTCATGACCAGGACGCTCGCGACTGGAGGCCTGCAGGTCTCGCCGGCGCTGGTGATCGATCGGGCCGAACTCGATGAGCTTCGCGAGGGGTTCGGCGCCGCGCTGGACGCTCTAGTGGAATGAGTGGCCGCAGGCGCACGAGCCCTGCGCGGCCGGGTTGTCGATGGTGAAGCCCGATGCCTCCAGGCTGTCGACGAAGTCGATCGTCGCCTGGGTCAGGTAGGGGGCGCTCATCTTGTCCACGACCAGCGAGACCCCGAACTGGTCGGCGGTGACGTCCTTCTCCGAGACCTGGTCGTCGAGGTACATCGCGTAACGGAGCCCCGAGCATCCACCGGGCTGGACGGCCACACGGAGCGAGATGTCCGCCCGGCCCTCCTCCTCGAGGAGCTCCTTCACCTTGCCGGCTGCGGTCTGGGTCAGCTGGATCATCGGTCCTCCGGTCGGTCCTGCTCACCGCTGCTTGGGTGGCTGGGGGCGTTGCCGCTCCATTCTAGCGGTTGGCTGCGACGTTCCGGCGCTACTTGCTCCGCTCCTTCAAGTCCGCCAGGCCGGCCCCGGCCGCGGTCCGAAGCTCCTCCGGGGTCGTCCGGAACACCGAGTCGGGGGTCCCGGCGGCCGCCCAGATCTCCTCGTATCCGAAGAGGTCCTGGTCGATGAACGCAGGGATCGGTCGGGGATGCCCGAACGGAGGCGTTCCTCCGATCGCATACCCGGTGGCGGCCCTGACCTCGTCGGCGTTCGCCCGCCTGGCCTGCGTGGCGCCCGAAACCGCCGCCAGCTTGGCCGTATCCACGCGGTTGGCTCCAGACGTGAGCGCCAGGACGGCACGGCCGTCGGCCATGAACACCAGCGACTTCACGATCTGGCCGATGTCGCATCCCACGGCGCGAGCGGCGTCGGCCGCCGTCTTCGTCCCTTCGGGGAACCGGCGAACCTCCACGTCGTGCCCGAGCACCTCGGCGGCCTCCAGGAACCGGTCGATCGCCCCGCTCACGGGTCCGTCGATAGCCCCTGAAGCCCCGCGCCCACCTCCTCCGCCAGATCCTCCAGCGCCGCCCGGGCGTCGGTCATCGCCCGGTGCTCCCCGAACCGGCCGACCAGGTCGAAAACGGGGACGTCGAGGAGGCCGGCCTCGGCTCGCCCGCACAGGACGATGGCCGGGACCCCCGATGCCCGGGCCGCCCCGATCACGCCCCCGGGGACCTTCCCGTCGAGGGATTGCTGGTCCAGCGCCCCCTCCCCCGTGACGACCAGGTCGGCCGTCGCCAGACGGCGGCCCAGGCCCACCGCGTCCATCACCAGATCGACCCCCGGCCGGAGATGGGCCCCCAGGAACGCCACCATGCCGGCCCCGAGCCCCCCAGCCGCACCGCCTCCGGCGAGGTCGCGCACGTCCAGTCCGAGGTCCCGGTAGATGACGGCGGCCAGGTGGCCCAGGGCCCTGTCCAGCAGCAGGACGTCCTCGGAGGTGGCGCCCTTCTGCGGCCCGTAGACGACCGAAGCCCCCCGGGGACCCGTGAGCGGGTTGTCCACGTCGCACGCGACCAGGAACCGGGTCTGCGCGACAGCGGGTTCCAGACCGGTGACGTCGATTCGCTCCAGCTCGAGGAGCGACGCGCCGCCCGGACCGATCTCGCCGCCGGACGCGTTGATCAGCCGAACCCCCAGCGCCTGTGCCAGGCCGGCACCCCCATCGTTCGTCGCGCTCCCTCCGATGCACACGACGACCTCCGCCGGCCCATGCCCCAGAGCGGCGCGGATGAGCTCGCCGGTTCCGCCGGTGGAGGTCCGTGTGGGGTCGCGGCGGGCTTCCCCGATCAGCCCGAGCCCGGAGGCCCGGGCCATCTCCACGACGGCCGTCACGCCGGAGGGTCCGGAGACGATCCCGTACTCGGCATCGACCGGATCGCCGAGCGGGCCGTGGACGCTCGCCGGGTGGGACGTCCCGTCCAGTGCTTCGACCATGGCGTCCAGCGTGCCCTCCCCGCCATCGGCCATCGGCACCTCGACGAGCGTGTCGCTGGGGCGGGCTCGGCGCCACCCCGAGGCCACGGCGTGAGCGGCCTGGGCGGCCGTGAGCGTTCCGCGGAACTTATCCGGCGCGATCAGGACCCGCATGGGCCCAGGGTACAATCCGCCGCGGCGCCGGCCGGAATCGATCCACGACCAGGGGGGAGCGCGGGTGAGCCTGAACCGGACCGAGTTGTTGGGCATCGCCCAGGCCGAGCGAGAGCGCCTGGGCCGTACCGTCCAGTACACGGCGCCCGAGGCCTGGGATCGGGACAGCGTCTGCGCCGGGTGGCGCAACCGCGACATCATGGCCCACCTGGCCGCTCAGGAGACCGCGGCGGCCCAGGTCGTGGAGGGCGATCCGGCGGCCGAGTTCGAGGCGTTTCGCCAGGCCAACGACGGCGAGTTCTGGCTGAACGGGTTCAACGAGTGGGCGGTGACGGTGCGGAACGACCTCCCGACCCGTCAGATCCTCACCGATTGGGGACGGGGGGCCGACGCGTTCCTGTCCCGGGCGGGCCTCATCCCCGATGACGAGTGGTTGACGACCCGGGTCCCATGGGTGGCCGGCGAGATCGGGGTCCGGTATCTCATCCAATCCCGGATCATCGAATGGTGGCTCCACGGGGAGGACGTCCGTCTCGGCGCCGGCCTGGAGGAGAACCTCCAACACTGGCCCCTCTACCTCGTCAACGACATGGGCATCCGGATGCTCCCCTATGCCCTGGGCCTTGCCGGCCTGTCTTTCCCCGGGAAGAGCATCCGGGTGGACCTGGAGGGCGTGGGCGAGGGGAGCTGGCACTGGGGCATGGCGGCACGAGAGTCGCCGCCTGAGGACAAGAAGCCGGACGCCTTCATCGATGGCCGGGCGCCCGCGTTCGCCCTGGTCGCCGGGCGGCGGGTTCCCGCCGAGCATTACCTCGACGAGGGGACCCTCGTGATCGGGGGGGACGAGGACCTGGCGACCCTCGTGCTCGAGCACATCCGGGCCTACGTCGAATAGCCCACGACCCATCGCGTCTCTCAGAGCCGTGCCTGGTTCCCATGCGTACTCCTTCCGAGTACCGTGCCGCGCGTGCGATCGAAAGAGCAGCATCCAGACGAATCGCTGATGCGATCGTTCGGCCAACGCGACCCGGCGGCTGCCGAGGTCCTGTACGACCGGTTCGCGGCGCGCATCTATGGCCTGGGGATCGTGATGCTTGGCAACGAGCCGGCGGCGCAGGACCTGGTGCAGGACACATTCGTGAAGCTGTGGCGAAGCGCGGACCGATTCGAGCAGGCCCGGGGACGGCTCGACACGTGGGTGCTCCTGGTCGCCAGGAGCCTGGCCATCGATGCGCTCCGCCGGCGGGTCCTCGAGGCACGTACGGCGGAAGCCGCCCATCCCGTGGTCGATGTCTCAGGGGACCCCGGCCCGGACGAGGTGGCCGAGACCGAGGACCTGGCGGCAAGGGCCCGCCGGGCTATGACCACCCTCTCGCCGGGGCAGCGCGCCGCGCTGGAGCTGGCGTATTTCGGTGGCAAGACCAGCGCCGAGGTGGCGGAGCTCGAGGGGATCCCGTTGGGCACGGCCAAGACGAGGATCAGGACCGCGCTGTTGAAGCTGCGGGAGGAGCTGGAGGAACGGCGTGATCTGTGACGAGGTGCGCGACCAGCTGGCCGAGCATCTGCTTGGGACACTGGACGAGCCGGACAACGTGAAGGTCCGCCGCCATCTGCGCGGCTGCGCCCATTGCCGCAGGGACATGGCCAGGCTTGCCGAGGGACTGAGCACCTTCGCCAGGGCCGCGCACGAGCTGGCCCCGCCGGAGGAGCTGAAGGAGCGGGTCCTGTCGGAGCTGCAGGGCGACTGGACGGAGGACCTAGCCCCGAGCGGGTCCGGTCGCCGCCCGATCCGGTGGCTGGCGTGGGCCGCGGCCGTGGTGCTGGTGGCCGGCTCCGCGTCCTGGGCGCTGTGGTCCAACGCCCGCGCCGCCCGGAACGAGGCGGCGGCGATGAAGTACGAGGCGCTCCTGGGAGTCCTCGGAGGCGAGAACGTTCGCGTGGCCACCCTCCGCCCGCAGGGGTCGCAGCAGCTCGAGGGAAGCGCGGTGGTCTACGACTCGAAGGTGGAACAGTCCTGGGTGCTGGTCCTGGTTCGAGCTCCGGGCATGCAGGGCCAGGCCACCGTCACCCTCTCCACCCGGGACGGCCGAACCATCGAATTGCATGAGATGGAGTTCAGCTCCGGTGGCGAGGCTTCGAGCTGGCTGGTCACCTCCTCGAACCTCCGGCCGTTCGAGACCGTGATGGTCCGAGACGAGTCCGGGGCGACCATCGCGACGGGGTCCGTGTCCGGCGATTAGCGCGAGATGGCCAGACGCTTGATGGGTCGCGGATAGGCGCCGAACCGGTACTTGTAGTCGTACTCCCCCTTCAACATGTCGAACCCGCTGCAACCGCCCTCGATGGCGATACGGATGTCCTCGGCCACCAGCACCATCCCCGGCGAGAGGTGCCGCCACGAGCGGTCGAAGGCCGAGTTGTACAAATAGGAGATCCCCTCGAAACGGAAGCCAACTGTCCCGGCCACCTTCTCCGCCCCGACCTCGATGAAGGTCAGGTTGAAGATCCCCCGAGGGAGGAACTCCTCTCCCAGCCTGCGGAAGAAGATCTCCATACCCGACTGGAGGAACACGCCCTTGGGCCCGTCGCTCCGCTTGTGCAGCTCGACGAACCGATCGAGGTACTCGGCCAGCGTGTCCGCATGGGCCAGGCAGATCCGGTACGGGCCGGCCTCCGCCACGAGTTTGCGAGCCTTACGCCGGATCTCGTGACGGAGCTTCGCTGGGAGCGCATTCAGGTACTCGTCGTAGGAACCGGGGAGCGGCAGGAAGGGCGCGATCCCACTGGAGTCGTCGACCACCTCGACTCTGAACCCTTGCGCCGCAGCGGCTTCGGCGAGCCGATGGAGCCACTGGCGATCCTCGGGCAGGCCCCGGAGGTCCGCCTCGGACCAGTCGTCACGCCGCTCCAGCGCCGCCAGCAGCTCCTTGGCGAAGCCGCCGCCAGCCTCGGGGAGTGCCACCGGCCCCATGTAGTCGGTGACCTCGGTCCCTCCCAGGAACCGAAGTCTCGTGTCGGAGCGCTCGAAGGCAACGGCACCCACCTGGGCCCCGTCCTCCTCGGCGAAGGCAAGGAGCAGCCGCTCCTGCCCTTGGACGAACTCCTCCCAGTACAGCTTGAGGAACTGCGGCGTGTGGAAGAACGTCCCTGCCGGGTCCGTCGTGACCAGGTTCGACCAGTCCCGGCGGACGAAATCCCGTCCGTCCCCGGAGAACACGATCTCCATGCCGCTAGCGGTCCAGGACGAAGACGGAGTGAGGGTAGGTGCCGAGGGTCGGCCACAGCGGCCGGTACGTCTCAACGTGGGCGATCGAGACGTCCCGCTCCTTGAAAAGCGTCGTCCACAGCTCGACGTCTCGGAACGTGAAGGGCGTGGGAACGTCGTGGCGGAGGTTCAGGAGCCAATCCCAGGCCGTGTTGAACGTGCGATCCAGCTTGGAATTCGGCGTGTCCTCCGCGATGATCACGCGCTCCCTGGCGATCCGCAGGGCCTCATCGAGCAGGTGCTCCTGTTGGCTCCACCCCTCCATGTGATGGAAGACGAACATGAGGAGGACGACATCGAATGAGGCATCCTCGAACGGCACCCCGACGGGGTCGGACTGCAGGACGAAGGGCATCGTCCTATCGCGATTGCCGTAGTCGACCAGATCGCAGAGCGTGGGACGCACGCCGGTCCTGTCGCGGAGCCATCGGGCCATGAATCCAGTTCCCGCTCCGAGGTCGAGCATGGTCTGCCCCGTCTGAAGATACGGGGCGATGCGGCTCCCCTCCTCGTTCTCCCGCAAGAACATGCGGTCAACTCTAGCGGCTCCGCCGAACGGGACTGCTTCCGCTCGATCCCTCGGGTACCAGGATCATGCTGGTTTCACCAGGATCCGCCGCCCCCGCCCCCCCCGCCTCCGCCCGCGAAGCCGCCGCCGCCGAAACCGCTTCCCCCCGAACCCGAGGGTGTCGACGTGATCGTGCCCGCAGTGGTCACGGAGAAGCCATCCATGGCATCGGAGAACGCGCCGTAGGCGAAGGCGTTCGACGAGACGTACCACGTCGTGTCGGGTGGCGGTTCGCCGAGGACCTCGAAGGCTCGCACCCACTTCTCGGTCAGACCGAAAACGATCGCGTAGGGAAGGTATCGCGTGAACAGGTTCTCCTTCTCGGCGAACCTGGCCATATTGGACTCCGCCGTGGCGATGACGGTGCGGAACCCCCGAACCCGCCGAACCAACCCCGTTCCGGTGGCCGTCCGTCGAGGCATCCATTTCGCCCCGACGATCAGCAACGATCCGGCCAGGATCACCGCCAGCGGGAGGAGGGCCAGACGGGTCCACCTGATCGCTGCGAGCTCGAGCACCCCGCCCACGACGAGGACGCCGATCCCCGCGGCCACCCACCGCCTACGGATGCGGTCGGGTCGCCCCGCGAACCACCCCTTTCCGACGGCGTCGCGGTACAGCGCGTCCTGCACGCGGTGGAGACGCGAGACGAACTTCGTTCGCAGGTCCGACAGGTTGACCTCCTGCCCGTCCTCGAACAGGCCGTCGAGTAGCTCCCGTTCGTACTCGAGGAGCTCCCGGTCGGGGTCCCTCAGCTTCGTGAGCTTCCAGTCCGGCTTGCCGAACCATCCTTTCTTGGGGATCTCCTCGATCACCAGGTACTTCCTGACGGCGAGGTCGATCACGGAGGCGGTGACGTCCAGCGGGTTGGCCACCTCGTCGACCAGGGTCCCGATCTGGCCAGGCCGAAGGCCGAGCGGCGGCGCGAACTCGACAGGGCCCGACGCGTCGCCCTCGAACAGGGGGACGAACTGTTCAGGGGTGTCCGCCGGCGCGCCCATGAGCACGTCCACCTGGGAACCCCGGTAGCGCCGGTCTCGCCCCGTCTTCCAGACCATGCGAGCGAATCCCCCGATGACCAGGGCGGCAAGCAGGAGCGAGCCCCCGACGGTGAACGGGGTGGTGGCGAAGCTTCGGCGAAGCGTCCAACGCTCCGTGAGGATGGGGGCCGGTTCGGCGACGATGCCCTTCGGAAGGCCAACCACAACGGTGAACGCGTCGTAGGCATCCAGCGATGATTGAGCGAAGGATGCGGTCCCGTCCTTCACGGCGCTCTTCTCACAGGGCAGGCTCGAGCCGGCCGGTCCCGCCAAGCAGGCGATCCGGTCGATCGAACCGGGGGCCAAGACCCTCACCCTTGCCTGCCGGATGGGGACGGACCAGTCCGGCCCGACCGCGTTCCAGTACAGCTCGTCGTGATCGGGGAACCCGTTCAGGGCCCCACCCATGCGGTACGTGATGACGTAGATGTGCCGGCCGGTGATCGTTCGGTCCGGATCGCCGATCCTGATCCTCGTCGTGCCTGCCCCGGCATCCTCCGTCTCGTAGCCGACGGGAGTGCCAGGCGATCCCGTGACGGATTCCACGTCCAGCGGGTACGTCCGGTCATGAGCATCGTCGTATCGAAGGGTCGTCGGGATGTCCCGGAAGATCCCATGGCGCACGGCCGTCCCGAAGTCGTATTCGATCGTCTCCCGCACGACGATCGAGTCGTCCCGCTCGATCTGGATCGCGACGTCGTACCGGTGGATGACCTCGGAGGATTGCGCATCGGCTGCCGACCCTCCGAGGAGGATGGCGATGAGCCCCACCAGCGCGGCCGTCGCGCCGCGAGTGGTCATCGCCCAGCCGCCGTGCCCGCCTCCTCGCCGTCCTCGCCCGAGAGCGCCTCCTGGAGCACGTCCCAGGCCAGCACGGCGCACTTCACCCTGATCGGGTACTTCACCACTCCCTTCAGAGCGACCAGCTCGCCGAATTCGTCCTCGTCGGGCTCCGCGTCGCCGGCCATCATCCCCCGGAAGTCCCCGATCAGCGCCTCCGCCTCCTGGACCGACTTTCCATTCACCGCCTCCGTCATCATCGAGGCCGAGCTCTGAGAGATGGAGCACCCTTGCCCCAGGAACGTGATCCCCGCCACCTTCCCGTCCTCCTCGTGCACGAAGACCGTGATCTCGTCGCCGCACAGCGGGTTGTTCCGGGAGCACGAGAGCTCCGCCCCCGCGAGCTCGCGCTTGTTCCGAGGGTTCTTGTAGTGATCGAGGATGGTTTCCTTGTAGATCTCGTCGAGTGCCACGTTTCGCCCCTTCGCACGGCCCTGCAGTTCAACGCAACTAGCCGAACACCTCGTCCGCCCTGGCCAGCGCGGTGACCAGCGCGTCCACGTCGTCGTTCGTGTTGTAGACGTAGAACGAGGCCCTGGTCGTCGCCGGGACGCCGAACCGCCGCATCACCAGCTGGGTGCAGTGGTGGCCCGCCCGGACCGCCACGCCCTCCTCGTTCAGCACCGTGGCCAGGTCGTGCGGGTGGACGTCCTTGTACCAGAACGACACCGCTCCGCCACGGACGCTGACGTCCTTCGGACCGAAGATCGTCGCCCCCGCGTCCAGCAGGCGGTCGATCGCGTACGCCGTGATCTCCTCCTCGTGGGCCCGGACCGCGTCCATGCCCAGAGCCCGGAGGTAGTCCACTGCCGCGCCCAGCCCGACCTCCTGGGCGATGTTCATGGTGCCGGCCTCGAACTTG
>DASSSA010000006.1:0-8643 GCA_035701505.1 Actinomycetota bacterium | reverse complement strand
TGTGGTTCGTCCACCACTACCTGTGGGACACCGTTCGCTCGCCCTCCTTCGACGACGACACCGAACGGGCGTGGGGCGAGTACGTCGACGTGAACCGGACCTTCGCCCAGGCGCTCGCGGAGGAGGGCGACCATCAGCGGTCCCAGCCCGTATACCTCATCCAGGACTAACACCTCTCGCTCGTTCCGCGGTTCCTCCGGGAGCTGCGCCCCGACGCGCTCATCGCGCACTTCTCGCACACCTCCTTCGCCGGGGCGACGTATCTCCGGACCCTGCCGGGCACCATCCGGGAGGGGATCATCCGCGGGCTCCTCGGCGCCGACGTGCTCGGGTTCCACTCCCAGGCCTGGGCGGAGAACTTCATGATGTCTGCGCGCCCGTTGCAGGGGGTTCGAGTGGACCTGGCGCGATCCCGCATCCTGGTCGAGGGCCGCGAGGTCCTGGTCCGGATCCACCCCATCTCCATCGACGTTGGGCCGATGCGGGAGGCCTCGGCCAGCTCCGAGGTGCGAGAGCTTCGCAAGCAGCTGAACCGGTGGCGAGGGAACACGCGGCTCGTCGTCCGGGTCGACCGCTTCGAGCTCACCAAGAACATCGCCCGCGGTTTCCGAGCCTTCGGCCTGTTCCTCCGTCGGCATCCGGAATGGCTGGAGCGGGTTCGGTTCCTGGCGCTCCTCTCGCCCTCGCGAACCGAGGTCCCCGAGTACCGGGCCTATGCGGAGGAGTGCCTGGCCGAGGCGGACCGGGTCAACCGGGAGTTCGGGCAGCACGGTTGGGAACCGATCGAGGTTCGGGTGAAGGACGACCATGCGGGGGCGATCGCCGCCTATGGGCTATACGACGTCCTTCTGGTGAACCCGATCTACGACGGCATGAACCTGGTCGCCATGGAGGGTCCGGTCCTGAACCGACGTCACGGGGTCCTCGTGCTGTCGAGGAACGCCGGCGCCTACTGGCGCCTGGGACGCTACGCGCTGCCGGTGAACCCGTTCGACCTCGGCGAGATGGCCGACGGGATCGCCACCGCCCTGGAGATGCCGGCGGACGAGCGCGCCCGTCGGGCTCGGGGCCTGTCCAGGTTGGTGCTCTCCAATCCGCCGCACCGATGGGTCGGCGCACAGCTCGACGACCTGGAACGCATCCGCCGGCGCCGGGTCGGCGTTCAGGTCAGCTGACCAAGCAGCTGCACCAGCCCCGTCGGCCCATCGACCACCAAGGCGGCCGCGTCCAGGAGCTCCCGGGGCGTGTCCTCCCCCCGCACGGCCACCTTGACGGCGAGCAGGCCCTTCTCGGCGAGCGAGTCCAACGCGCGGAAAGCCTCGACGTCGGCCACGTCGTCTCCGGCGAACAGCGCGGCCGACAGGTGGCTCTCGCCGACCAGGCGCTCCACCGCCCCTCCTTTTCGGGGCCGGCCCGCGGGGACGAGCTCGACGACCATCTTCCCCTCGACGAGTTCCAGGCCGGCGGAGGACGCCACCTCCTCCAGTGCCGCGACCAACTGGATCCTGGCCCCGGCCGGGTGGGGAGCCTGGCGGTAGTGCACCGCGATGGACGCTCCCTTGTCCTCCACCCAGGCCTCGGGGACGGCCGAGGCGGCCGCCTCGACCCTGGGCGCCACCACCGCCACGAGCTCCTGCGCGGCCTCCTCCAACCCGTACAGGCCGAAGTACCGGAGCCCCGGCACGTCGAGGAGCGCCGCCACCTCTTCGGAGCGCCGCCCGGAGATCACGGCCACCACGCGGTACCGGACGGCCAGCGCGGCCAGGACCTCCCGTGCTCCCTCGACCGGCCGCGCATCCTCCGGCCGGGCCACGATGGCCGACAGCGATCCGTCGAAGTCCAAGAGGATGCCCGCCTCCTGGGCCATGCCTCGGAGGCGGCGGAGGCTACCCGCCTTGCGCGGCGTAATCGGTGCCGAGGTAGATGGCGACCTGGACCCTGTGCTCCACGTTGGTCTGGCTGTCCACCAGGCGCGAGATCTTCACGTCGAGATCCGGGAAGAAGTTCTCCGCCAGCGCCTCCGCCTCGATCCGGTCGTCGGCTGTCCGGTAGTAGATCGTGGTCGTGGCGACCGGGCCCGGCGCATCGGTCACCTGCGCGGGGACGTAGCCGTGATCCTTCTCGAGCTGTGACGCGGTTTCCGCGGCGAGGCCCGTGACGCCGGCCCCATTGAACACACCGATCCGCACGCCCACGATCTGGGGGCTGGGTTTCTCCTTCGGTGAGGCCGAGGGGCTGGCCCTGGGCGAGGGCGACGTACTCCCGCCGCGGGGACGTTGCGCCGCCGTCCCATCCTGGGGGAAGGCCTGGTCGATCAACACCACCCCGCCCACCACGAGGGCGACGATGAGAGCGAATCGAAGCGTGCTGGTGGCCAAGGAGAAGTAGAAGCTCCTGTCGCTCGGGGGTTCGTGCCTGCCGGACATCCTATCCCGTTCCTCTCGGGCCCGTCCCCGGCGGGCCTAGTGCTCGAACCCGAGCTGGCGGGCGAACCGTTTGCGCCGCCGGCTCTCCCGCAAACGACGGAGCCTCCGCACGAGCATGGGGTCGTAGGCCAGGGCCTCGGGCCTGTCGATCGCTCGGTTGAGGAGATGGTGATAGCGGGCAAGGGAGAGCCCGAACTGCTCCCGGATCTGTCGCTCCTTCGGGCCGGCGTGCTTCCACCATTCGCGCTCGAAGTCCAGCACTTGGCGCAGGCGCGGTTCGAGCTCCTGGGCGGCCTCGGGGGGACGGGCGCTCACGCCCGGAGGCTAGCAAGCCTCGCGGACGGTTCAAGCACCCGCGTCCGCGCACGCACTCAGGAAGCCAGGGCACGGACCTGACGAAGGGCCACGGTCATGGCCGCCAGGTCGTTCGCGTCCTCCAGGGCCATGCCCCGCATGAACCTGGACAGTCGGTCGAACGCGTCCGATCGGCTGTCCAGAAACGTGGCCACGCCCTCGTCCGCCGGGCGGTCCCCCGCCTCCTCCAAGACCTTCTCCGCCACCAGCCGGCGAACCAGCAGCAGATCGTCCTGGACGGCCTGCACCGCCCAGCGGTGCCACTTGTTGGGGGTCGGGAGCTCGCTCAGCCTTCCCTCCAGCCAGTCGATGAACAGCGACTCGCCGACCGCGAAGAAGGCCCGGGCCACCTGGGGAACGGGCCTGCCCGTTCGTTCGGCCACCACGATGATGTTCGGCCCGTGCACCAGGCGTGCCTGGAAGGCGTGCCGCCGGGCCGTCTCCTCCGGCACCCCCTGGTCGACCAGACGCCAGGCGTATCGCTCCCGCTCATGGCGAGATGCCTCCGTGACGACGTCCGGCAAGGCCTCCGACAGCTGACGGAACGCCTCACGATGGGCCTCGATGGCCCGGCCCAGACGGTCCGGCATGTTCGCCAGGTACCACCGCGAGGTGCGCTCGACCAGTCGGTCCACCCCACCGAGGAGGTCGCCGAGGACGGACGGCTCGACCCGCCCGACGAGGGCCTCGATGGCCTCCCAACGTTCCACGGCGGCGGTCACGTCGCGGGCTACTCGGTACGCCCGAACCACGTCGGCGGCCTCCGCCCCGGTCTCGTTCGACAGCCGGGTGACGAACGTGATCCCCTGCGAGTTCACCACGTCGTTCGCCACGATCGTGGCGATGAGCTCGCGGCGCAGCGGGTGCTCCGGGAGCAGATGGTTGAACCGTTCCACCACGAGCCGCGGGAAGTAGCCGCGGAGGTCCTGCTCGAGGTACCGCGAGTCCGGAAGGGTCGACGCGAGGACCGCTCCGGCCAGGCTCTTCTTCGCGTAGGCCAGGAGCACGGCGAGCTCTGGCCGGGCCAGGCCCCGGCCGGTTCGGCGGCGCTCGCCGAGCTCCTCTGTGGCCGGGAGGGCCTCGAGCTCGCGGTCCATGACCCCCTCGCCCTCCAGCGCGTGCAGGAGATCCTCGAACGCCTCGGTCCTGGAGATGGACAGGTCCACCTCCTGGGCCAAGATCTGGGCCTGGAGGAAATTGTCGTACAGCACGTGCCGCACGACGTCCTGCTCGACCAGGTGCAGCAGCTGGTTCCGGTCCTCGAGCGAGAGCTCGTCTCGTTGCATCGCCAGTCCGAGGAGGATCTTCAGGTTCACCTCGTGATCGGAGCAATCCACGCCCGCCGAGTTGTCGATGAAGTCGGTGTTGATCCGGCCGCCGGCGAACGCGTACTCGACCCGGCCTCGCTGGGTGAATCCGAGGTTGCCGCCCTCGGCCACCGCGCGGCACCGAAGGTCCTTCCCGTCGACGCGAACGTTGTCGTTCACCCGGTCGCCGACATCCGCGTGTTTTTCGGTGGAGGCCTTCACGTACGTGCCGATCCCGCCGTTCCACAACAGGTCCACGGGCGCCCGGAGGATGGCCTTGATCACCTCGTCGGGGGTCAGCGCCTCGCCGTCGACCCCGAGCGCCCCCCTGGCCTCGGGCGAGAGTGGGATGCGCTTCTCGGTACGGGACCACACCCCGCCCCCCTCGGAGATCCTCGACCGGTCGTAGTCGTCCCACGATGAGCCGGGGAGCTCGAACAGCCGCTTTCGCTCCGCGTATCCGGCGGCGGGGTTGGGATTGGGGTCGATGAAGACGTTTCGGTGGTCGAACGCCCCCACCAGGCAGAGCTGGTTCGAGAGCAGCATCCCGTTGCCGAACACGTCGCCCGACATGTCGCCGATGCCGACCACCGTGATCGGCTGGGTCTCCGGGTCGGTCCCCATCTCACGGAAGTGGCGCTTGACCGATTCCCATGCGCCCCGGGCGGTGATCCCCAGCTTCTTGTGGTCGTAGCCGGCGGATCCGCCTGAGGCGAACGCGTCGCCCAGCCAGAATCCGTACTCCGCCGCCACGTCGTTCGCCGTGTCCGACAGGGCCGCCGTTCCCTTGTCCGCCGCCACGACCAGGTACGGGTCGTCGTCGTCGTGAACCACGACGTCAGTTGGGTGGACGACCTTGCCGTCCACCAGGTTGTCGGTGAGGTCCAGGAGGCCGCGCATGAACCGGATGTATTGCCGGCGGACCTCCTGCCCAAGGGCTTCGGGATCCTGGGGCACCCGCTTCAGGACGAACCCGCCCTTGGACCCCGTGGGCACGATCACGGCGTTCTTCACTATCTGGGCCTTCATCAGGCCCAGGACCTCGGTTCGAAAGTCCTGCCGCCTGTCGGACCACCGGATGCCGCCGCGCGCCACCTGGCCGCCTCGGAGGTGGACCGCCTCCACCTCCGTCGAATACACCCAGATATCGAACAGCGGCATCGGCTTGGGGATCTCCGGGACCATGGCCGAACGGAACTTGAAGGCGATCGACTCGGCGACGGGCCGGTAGACGTTCGTCCGTACGGTCGCGTCCACCAGCCCCAGATGGTTGCGGAGGATCCGATCGTGTTCGAGCGACCGGACCGCGTCGAGATCCGTCAGGATCTCGACGCGGAGCGCCTCCACGGCCTTCGGATCCTGGGGCCGTCCCGGATCGAACTTCAGCCGGAACAGCCTGGACAGCTTGGCCCCGATGTGGGGGTGCGCCGCGAACGCGTCGTTCTTGTACTCGGCGGTGAAGCCGGCATTCACGCGATGGTGGTACTTGCGGTAGGCCCGCAAGATCTCGACCTCCCGCCACGACAGCCCCCCGGTCACGACCAGCCGGTTCAGCGAGTCCGACTCCGCCTCGCCCCGCCACACCGCCGAGATGGCCTCGGCGATGCGGGCTCCGGACTCGGAGACGTCGAGTGGGCGGCCGTCCGAGCCGAGCACGCCGAAGTCGTGCAGGAACCGCTCGTCGGCATCGCGCACCAGATGGGTGGGGACCTCCTCGACCACCCGTAATCCGAGGGCCTCCAGCGTCGGGACGAAGTCGGACAACTGGATCTTGCCCCCGACCTTGTAGAGGCGAACGCGGGTCAGCGTCTCGCTCTCGCTCGTCTCGTTCACCAGCCCCACCACGAACGCCTGGCCGCCCGCCTCGAGCTCTTCGAACCGCTCTATGTCGAAGGCGGCGATGTCCACGTTGATGGAGGACTTGTAGTAGTCGGGGAACCGAGGAACCCATCGATCGAACAGCTCGGCGCCCCGCTGTGGCCCGTGGAGCTCGATCAGGCGCTCCAAGAGTCGGTCGTCCCAAGTCTCCGCCAGCCGGACGACCTCTCGCTCGAGCTCGTCGAACGAGACGTCCGGTATCTGGCCGAAGCCGACGTGGACCGTGAAGTGGATCCCGGCCAGCTGGCTCTCGCCGAGCGAGAGGTGGTAGTCGACGCTCGAGCCCTTGAACCGCCGAACGAATAGCTCCTGGAGCTGTTTGCGGAACTCGGGGTTGAACCGATCCCGAGGCAGGGCCACGAGGATCCACACGCTCCGCCCATACAGGTCCCGCCGGATGAACAGCCGGACCTGGCGCTGCTCCTGGAGATGCAGAAGCCCGATGACGGACGTCCGCAGTTCCTCGGACGATGCGGCGAACAGCTCGTCCTTGGGGAAGCTGTCGAAGATCGTGACCACGGTCTTGTAGTCGTGCGAGCCCTCGATGAGATCCTCGGCTTCCAGGATCTGGCTCAGCTTCCGGTGCAGGACCGGGGTCCTGGCGGCCGGCTCCATGTATGCCTTCGACGTGAACAGGCCGACCATCCGCAGCTCCCCGACGATCCGGCCCTCCGGCGAGACCCGTCGCACGCCGATGTAGTCCATCCGGGCCCTGCGGTGCACGGTCGAGGGACGATTGGTCTTCGAGTAGATGAGCAGGTCGCCGCCCTCGATCCTGGCGCGTAGATTGGGCTCGATCCGCGACAGGGGTACCGGTGTGTCGTACGAGGACCATCTCGGCTTGGACAGGATCCCCAGGCCCGACTCCGGAACAACATGCAGCGCACGGCCTTCGGGCGTCTCGATCAACTCGTACTCGCGGTATCCGAGGAACACGAAGTTGTCCTGGAGCAGCCACTCCAGGAACGCGACGGTCTCAGAGACCTCCTCCTCGCTGTACAGCACCGATGCCGCCTTCGCGGTCTCCACCATCCGCCCCAGGCGGTCCTGCATCGTCCGGAAGCCCCGGACCGCCAGACGCACGTCGCCCAGGACGCCGCGGACCGCATCCTCGAGCTCGACCAGCTCCCCGCGCTCCAGGCGATGGTCCACGTCCCAGTGCATCACCGACTCGGGGGTGGGGGAATCACGCACGTGCACGATCCGCTCGATGCGGCCGGCGGCATCGCGCTTGACCCCCATGACCGGGTGGAGGACGCGGCGGACCGACAGCCCCCGGGCCCGCAGCTCCTCGTTCACCGAGTCGAAAAGGAACGGGGAGTCCTCGGTATTGGTCTCCACGACCGAGCCGAGCGTCTGGTAGCCGTCCTGGCCGAGCGTCGGGTTGAAGGCACGGACGGCGACCTCCTGCGATCCTCGGGCGTCGGCCAATTGGAAGGCCCCCAGCACCTGCCGGAGGAGCTCGTCGGCACCGACCCCTGCGAGGTCCTCGGAGGACAGGCGGCGCGTGTACCGACGGGCGAACTCCCGGACCGCCTCGATCCGCTCCGGCTCGACGTTGCCTTCGACCTTCGCCAGGACCTGCTTGACGACGGGACTCTCGTCGGTCGCGGCCTGGTCCGTGACGCTCACGGAGACATCGTACCGGCGGGTCGGGCACGGACCGCGCGCGGTCGCCCTATGGGCAGCTCGCCTGGGCGCTGTCCGGGTCGACCGTGCAGGAGGAGACGTCCACGGCTTCGAACCCGGACGCCGACACGGTCTTCAGCTGATCCAGCAGAGCGTTCCGCCACCGCAGGTCGCGGGTCCCCTGGAAGTACCAGTCGGAGCCGTTGTCGGCCACGATCAGCCCGTACCGCTTCATCGCCCGGAGCACGACCCGGGCCATGGGGCTGAATCGGGACAGATCGAACCCTGACTTCAGGCGGAACCTGGCGCCCATGGGCGGACACCGCTGATCTGACGTTCCGGCGTCGTGGCGGGCCGGCCACACGTGCCGGTTCCGCGTGCAATGGGCGGTGAACCGGATGGCGTGTCCGATCGATCCCGCCTTGACCTCGTCGAACCGGACCAGGCCGGCGAGGATGGACAGACCCGCCGCGTCGGCCGAGGTCCATCCGTCGGGGCGGAGCGCGTTGGACGACAGGTCGAAGACCGTTCCGCTCCCAGCGGTGGGGTTGCCGTGGTTCCAATCCGCGTCGAAGAGCTCGTAGAGCGTGCAGGTGCTCTTGTTGACGATGAGCGCGTGGCGGTCCGACCCGTTCTCGATCGGGGTCCTCGGCCCGAACGGGTACCGGACCCGGTCGCTCTCGCTTGCGTATCGGAACCTGATCCGTACGGTCCGATGGCGGTTGGAGACGACTTCGTAGGGCAGCCCGTAGCTGGGCGGCCCGAAGTCCGGGTGCAGGTTCGTCGAGTCTACATGCATCGACGCAAGCCACGTTGCGCTATCGGGATGCACGGGCAGCGCGTCCACACGCGTGTTCCAGATGTTGTCCGCGGGGAACACCGAGCAATTCGTATCCGGGACCGGACGGAGAACCGCCACCTGCGCATGCGCCCCGGCCGGCATCCCCACCGCGAGGAGCGAGGCCATGACGTAGCCGAGCGCTTGCCGGTTCCGCACGATCAGGTCATCGGCATCGGTACCGCAGGAGCTTTACCCGAGTCGTCTTGCG
>DASSSA010000005.1:0-20204 GCA_035701505.1 Actinomycetota bacterium | reverse complement strand
TCGGGGTTCCAATCGTCCCCGGCACCCCGGATCCCGTGAGCACGAAGCGGGCGCCGGCCGAGGCGGAACGGATCGGCTACCCCGTGATGGTGAAGGCCGCGTTCGGCGGGGGCGGGCGAGGGATGCACGTGATCCGGTCCGCCGATGAGCTCGCACCCGCGCTCAAGCGTGCCGCGAGGGAGGCGGCGGCGTATTTCGGACGGCCCGAGGTCTTCCTGGAGCGGTACGTCGACCGGGCTCATCACGTCGAGGCACAGGTCCTTGCGGACCAACGGGGCAACGCGTTCTTCCTGGGCGAGCGGGACTGCTCGGTGCAGCGCCGACACCAGAAGCTGATGGAGGAGTCGCCCTCGCCCGTCCTCGACGAGGATCTCCGGACTCGGATGGGGCAGGCCGCCCTGGCGCTGGCGAAGGAGGCCGGGTACACGAACGCCGGGACCGTCGAGTTCATCGTCGACGACGAGGGGAGCTTCTACTTCCTGGAGATGAACACGCGGCTCCAGGTGGAGCACACCGTGACCGAGATGACGGCCGGCCTGGACCTGGTGGCCTACCAGATCGCGGTGGCCGAGGGGGAGCGGATCGACCTGTCCGGCGTGCGCTTCCGGGGCCACGCCATCCAATGCCGGATAAACGCCGAGGACCCCTCGCGCAACTTCCTGCCGGGCCCGGGGCGGATCACGGCCTACAGCGAGCCGGCCGGTCCGTTCGTCCGCGTGGACTCGGGGGTTCGGCAAGGTCGCCGGGTGCCGGCGGACTACGACTCGATGTTCGCCAAGCTCGTCGTGTCCGGCGAGGACCGCGAGCAGGCCAGGCGTCGGATGCTCCGCGCGCTGGCCGAGTTCCGGGTGGAGGGCGTCCCCACCACGATCCCGCTCCACCAATGGGTGCTGGAGACCGACGAGTTCCGCCAGGGAACGCACACGACCACCTGGCTGGAGCGTGCGCTGAAGGGAGCGGAGCTGGCGGGGACGGCTGATGAGGCGCCGGCTTCCGAACCCAGGCAGGCGGTGCCTGCCGAGCTGATCGTCGAGCTCGACGGGCGGCGGGTCCCCGTCCGGATCTTCGACCATCGCCGCGACACCGCGCCCAAGACCCCTTCCCGCCACGAGGCGCATCACGGACCGGGTGTGCACAGCGTGATCGAGGCGCCAATGCAGGGAACGATCCTGCGGGTGCTGGTGGAGGCGGACCAGGAGATCGAGGCCGGCGACGTCGTCTGCGTCCTGGAGGCCATGAAGATGGAGAACGCCATCCCGGCGCCCCGCGACGGGGTGGTCTCGGAGCTCCCCATCAAAGCCGGCCAGGTGGTTCAGCCCGGACAGACCCTGGCCGTGATCGATTAGCCGCGGCCGGGTGGGAGCCCCCACGCGTCGCGGCCGGTCACCCTGAACCCGCTGTCCTTCACCTTGTACGTCCGGTTCACCGAGACCAGCAGGGCAGTCAGGGTCTCGGCGATCCGGGCCATCGTCAGGTCCCCTGCGTCCACCCACCGCAGGTTGGGGATCTGCTCGATGAGGTCGCCAACGATCGATTTCGCCTCCGGGTCCTTGCCGCACACGAACACATCGCTCTCCAGGGGGTGGTCGAGGTCCCGGAGCGCATCTCCGGCGATCGTGTGGAACCCCGCCACCATCCGCACGCCGGGATCGAGGATGGCCGCGGCCTGCTCGGCCGCCGATCCATGCCACGGGCGAAGGACGTGCCAGGCTCGACCGCCGACCGCGGTGGCGAGCGGGCTGGTGCAGTCCACGACGACCGTGCCGGCGGCCACGTGCTCCTTGATGGCTCGATAAATCTCGGCTTGCCCCTCGAAGGGCACGGTGACGAACACGACCTCGCCCTGCTGCGCCGCTTTCTCGTTCGTCGTGCCGTCGACCGAGGCATCCACCCCCAGGATCGACCTGGCCTCACCGGCCGAGCCGGCCCCCTTCTCCTCGGATCGCGAGCCGATGATCGCGCGGTGTCCCGCCCGGGCCAGCCGCAACGTCAGCCCGAAGCCTTCGTTCCCGGTGCCACCGATCACGGCGATGTCCATGGGACGAGCCTATCCGAGGGTCCCCCCCTCGCGGGCCGTACGGACCCGGTCCGCGGCAGGCCGGAATCCTTCTACTCTTTCGGGCGGTAAGGATGGCTCAAGACGGTCGTCACCACCCAAGCTCTGGTCGATAAAGCAAGGCCAGAAGCTTCGCCGAGACGAAGATGAAGCCGAACTCGAGAAGCGCAGTCAGAAGAGCGGCCGGCGGCGAGAGTTGAGCGGCCAACGCGACGAGCAAATAGATCGCTCCCCAGACACCGGCAATCCCGGCTACTCGGGTCGAGGAAGGCCTCCGCACTCGATTGGTGAAGAGCGCCATTCGGCGCCTGTGTGCGGATAGAAGCCACACGGTCAGCGCGACTGCGAAGAAGAAACCGAGCACTCCGTAGGTCAGCCCTGCGTACGCACTGCATTCCAGGCACGCCCTCAGACCGACAAAGTGGACGAGAAACGCCGCCACTCCGAACCAGATCCCGAACAACAGCCCTTTGACGGAAATTCGAAGCAAGAGTTTCGCGCTCGGGATCATCGACCTTCGCGCTCGGACGCTTCGGCTTGTGACATTGAGACCCCCTAACGGGGGTGGTACTCGCCGAACGCCCGGCGAAGCGCGTCGGAGACCTCGCCGAGGGTCGCTCGGGCCCTGAGGGCCTCCTTCATCGGGTACAGGAGGTTGTCGGTCCCCCGCGCCGCGTCCTCGACGGCGCCGAGCCATCGTTCCACCTCGGCTCCGTCCCGATCCGCTCGCAACTCCCGAACCCGTTCGACCTGCCTGTGCAATTCCTCCTGAGCGATCTGCTGTAGCTCGACCGATGGATCTTCGGCCTCCTGGAACCGGTTGACACCGACCACGACCCGCTCGCCCGACTCGACCCCCTGCTGGATCCGAAAGGCCGCCTCGTGGATCTCGTCTTGATAGAAGCCGGCCTCGATGGCCGCAACCGCGCCGCCCATCCCCTCGACCTTCTCGACGTACTCCTCGGCCCGCTCCTCGATCTCGTTCGTCAGCGCCTCCACGAAGTACGAGCCCGCGGCCGGATCGATCGTGTTCGGCACGCCGGACTCGTGCCCGATGATCTGCTGGGTCCGCAGGGCGATCTTCACGGCGGACTCGGTGGGAAGGGCCATGGCCTCGTCGAACGAGTTCGTATGCAGCGACTGTGTCCCCCCGAGCACCGCGGCCAGGGCCTCCAACGTCGTACGGACGATGTTGTTCTCCGGTTGCTGGGCGGTAAGCGTGGCGCCGCCGGTCTGCGTGTGGAACCGGAGCATCGCGCTCCGCGGCTCGGCGGATCCGAACCGGTCGGACATGATCCGGGCCCACATCCGCCGGGCCGCCCGGAACTTCGCCACCTCCTCGAAGAAGTTCATGTGGCAGGCGAAGAAGAAGGAAACCCGAGGGGCGAAGTCGTCCACGGCCAGGCCGGCCTGGATGGCGGCCTCAACGTACGCGATGGCGTTCGCCAGGGTGAACGCCACCTCCTGCACCGCCGTGGCCCCCGCCTCTCGCATGTGGTACCCGGAGATCGAGATCGTGTTCCACTTGGGGATGCGGTCGTGGCAGTAGGCGAACAGGTCCGTGATGAGTCGCATGGACGGCTTCGGCGGGTAGATGTAGGTGCCTCGCGCCGCGTACTCCTTCAGGATGTCGTTCTGCACCGTGCCAGAGAGCTGGCGGGAGTCGTTGCCCCGCTCCTCGGCGACCAGCTCGTACAGCAACAGAAGGATGCCGGCCGTGGCATTGATCGTCATCGACGTCGACACCTCGTCCAGTGGGATCCCGTCGAGCAACCGCTTCATGTCCTCCACGGAGTCGATGGCGACACCCGTCTTGCCGACCTCCCCCTCGGCGCGGGGGTGGTCGGAGTCGTAGCCCATCTGCGTGGGGAGGTCGAAGGCCACCGAGAGCCCGGTCTGGCCATGGTCGAGGAGGTAGCGGAACCGCCGGTTGGTCTCATCGGCCGTGGCCATCCCGGCGTACTGCCGCATGGTCCACAGCCGGCCCCGGTACATCGTGGGATAGATGCCTCGGGTGAACGGCGGCTCGCCGGGCCTGCCCAGATCGCGCGTCGGTTCGAAGCCTGGGAGATCTGATGGGCCGTAGACCGGCTTGATCTCGATCCCGGAGTCGGTGACGCGGCGGTCCTCGTCCACGGTCGAAGCGTACCGCGGGGTACCCCGTGCCCGAAGGGCGGGGGTTACGGGTGGGTCGGGGGCCCGCCCGCGCCGCGGCGCGGGCGGGCCCCCTCACATGCGTCCCTAGACCCTCGCCGCGTAGATGTTCTCGTCCAGCCCGCCCTTCGACAGGCAGGGGTCGCTCACCAGCGGCGATGAGTACGAGGGTGCGTTGATGTCGTTGGGCACGTAGGTGCACGGCTGGAGCACATCGAACCCATCCGCGGCGGAGGGCTCCCGCGGATCGACCCCTGGGACGAGGTCCCGAGAGTCCGTCCATGCCACGTTCACTGCCGTTCCGACCGCCGAGACGTAGATGTAGTCACCCCAGAAGCCGACGCGGCGGGATCCGTGGGTTTCCCAGCCGAAGTTGCTCCCATGCGTGGTCACCTGGATCTCGGTCCATGAGATACCGTTCGCAGAACGTGCGATGAACGTATGCACCACGTCGCCGGAGTTCACCCCGGCGGCCGTGTTGCCGGGAGGCCGGCCGGGATCGTACGCGGGGTCATCCCGAGAGTCGTAGAAGACCACGGTGATGGTGCCGCCGGCCGAGGCGATGTCCGGGAACCATTGATGTCCCGTCGGGACTGTGTCCAACTGGACCGCCGGCGCCGGGAAACTCACCCCGTCCGGTGAGTTTCGAACGAACACCTTCGACTGACCGTTCGGCAGCTCGCCCCCATAGACCACGTGGACGCCGGAAGCGTCGGCTGCCACCGCCGAGGAGCTGAAGAACCGCGAGTAAGTGAATCCCGACGGGCAGGCGAAGGGGCCGTCGCCGCAATCGTACGCACCGTTGCCGCTGAACTGGTTCGAGTCGAACAGGGTGATCGACGCCACATTGGTGGGTGGCCCGAACGACACCCCTCCGTTCACGGACTTCGACAGCCAGATATCGGCCGTGGGGCGCGACGAGGACGCATACGTCAGGTAGGTCAGGTAGACCGCCCCGTCGGGTCCCACCGCCAGGTCCGTGAAGGACCCCGTGCCGTGCTCCACCGGCGTGACCCTGATCGCGGATGAGAACGTCAGGCCGCGGTCCGTGGACCGGCTGAACAGGATGGAGTTGTTGGCGGCCTTCCCCGTGTACTGCGACCAGGCCACGTACACATTGCCCGAGAACGACCCGGACGTCTGGTCCGCGACGATGTTGATCTTGTCCTGGAACAGCCCGCTGCCCGAGAACTGAGCTGAAGGCGATCCTTTCTTGATCAACACGGTGCGGTCGTACGAGCTCCCATCAGAAAGGTACCTGGCCGAGTAGACCGCGCCGTTGATCGGCTTCGATCTGTTGAAACAGATGAACGCGTAGAACAGGCGCCCATCCGCGTCGAAGGCCTGGCTCGGATCTCCGGCCGCGCTGCACGAACCGTGCGCCGGCGACGCCAAGCCGGCCGCCGATGAGTCATTCGGGTAGCCTGGGACCAGGCTGTCGTTCCAGTTGCCACCGCCGTCCGTCGAGCGATAGTAGCCCGGCCAGACGTCGCCGTTGACGATCTGCGCGCAGTAGTCGTTCGACCCCGCCACCACTACTTGTGTGTTGTGAGGGTCGACCGCGATGGTGGGCTCGTTCTGCGAGCGCCTGCCGGTGCTGCAGGCCGCCATCGTGGCATCGGAGGTGCCGTCGTAGCGCAGATAGCTGCCCGAGCTGGCATCGCGTGTGACCCGTGTATTCGCTGGGGACGCCAGCGAGTTCGGAGACAGGGCCATGACCAGCAAGATGGCTACCAGCGAGATCAAGACGCGACGCGTCATCGAAACCTCCCTTCCGTCGAGGGTCCGGGGTGAGGCCGTGCAAGAATGACCCGGTCGGGCAGCATCGTGCAAATCGGAGGACGACGCGTGGATATCGTGAACCCGAAGATCGAGGAATACATGCGCGGGCTCCTCGCAGGCTACGAGGAGCCCGTGCTGCTGGAGATGGAGGCCGAGGGCAAGGAGAGCGGCTTCCCCATCATCGGCCGCCTCGTGGGGGTCACGGTGGAGCTTCTTGCCCGGGCCGTGGGGGCCCGGCGGGTCTTCGAGCTCGGCTCCGGCTACGGCTACTCGGCGTACTGGTTCTGCCGGGCCGTGGGTCAGGACGGCGAGGTCCACTGCACGGACGGCGACCCGGCGAACGAGAAGAAGGCACTCGACTACCTGGGCCGGGCCGGCCTGGCCGGACCGATCCGGTGGCACGTCGGGGAGGCCGTCGCAACGCTCGAGTCGAACGACGGCGAGTTCGATGTGATCTACGACGACATCGACAAGGATGGCTACCCCGCCGCCTGGCGGGTTGCTCGGGAGCGAATCAGGATCGGCGGGATATACCTCTGCGACAACGTGCTGTGGTCGGGGCGGGTCGCGGCTCCCGATCCCGAGGATCCCCGACCCCACTACACGGAGGCCGTCCTGGAGCACAACCGCCTCATCGCCGAGGACGAGCGATACGTGTCGGCCATCATCCCGACGCGGGACGGTGTCATGGCCGCCCTCCGGGTGTCCTGAGGGCCATCTTCGGGTCATCCAGAGGTAGACTCCCCGCGCTCGGAGCCCAGGTTCCGGGTAGCCTGCCTGAGCCGCGATAGTCTCTTAGGTTGGGAACAACGGTGGCCAAGAGGAAGACCGACCTCGGCACGCTCTACAAGGGCAGTCCCGGCCAATGGTCGTGGATCGCACACCGGGTTACCGGGGTCGCCATCATCCTGTTCCTGTTCGCCCACGTGGTCGATACCGCGGTGGTCGGATGGGGTCCGGACGCTTACAACCGGGTGGTTGCCGTCTACCACAACTGGTTCGTCCGGCTCCTGGAGCTCGGGCTGATCGCCGCCGTCCTCTATCACGCCATCAACGGCGTGAAGATCATGGTGTTCGACTTCTGGCCCGGATCGACCCGGGCCATGAAGCAGCTGTCCATCGCGTCGACCGGCCTGTTCCTGTTGGCCATGGTCCCCATCACCTGGATCATGGGACGGGACATCCTGAACCTGGCCCTGGGGTGGAACCTCTGATGGCCGTGGAAGCCGCGGAGCGCCCGCCATCCACGCCCTCCTGGCGCGCCTTCGGCCATGGGACGGGGCGGGAGCGGCCGGCGGGCGGCCTCGAGCTGTGGTCCTGGCTGTTCATGAGGATCTCCGGCGTCGTCCTGCTGTTCCTCGCCGTCGGGCACGTGCTGATCATGCACGTCTTCGACGGAGGGGTATCGCGGGTGGACTTCGGGTTCGTCGCCGTGCGGTGGCAGAGTCCGGTCTGGCGGACCTGGGACTGGGCACTCCTCGTCCTGGCGCTGCTCCATGGGATCAACGGCTTGCGAGTGATCGTGCAGGACTACGTGAAGTGGCCGAGCGCGCGGTTCGCCGTGAACATGCTGTTCTACGTGGTCGGCTTCGGCCTGTTGGCGCTGGGGACGGTCGTCGTCTTCACCTTCGACCCCAGCAGGTGGCCGGGAGCGACGTGATCTCGTGACCACCGTCCACACGTACGACGCCGTGATCGTCGGCGCGGGGGGTGCCGGGCTCCGGGCGGCCATCGAGGCCTCGGACCGGGTACGCACGGCCGTCATCTCCAAGTTGTACCCCACCCGCTCCCACACGGGCACCGCCCAGGGCGGCATGTGCGCGGCGCTCGGTAACGTCGAGGAGGACTACCCCGAGTGGCATGCCTTCGATACGGTGAAGGGCGGCGACTACCTTGTGGACCAGCCCGCGGCCCTCGTCATGTGCGAGGAGGCAGTCGACGCCGTCTTCCAGCTGGAGCACTGGGGCCTGCCATTCAACCGGACCACTGACGGACGGATCGATCAGCGCCGGTTCGGCGGCCACACCCGCAACCACGGCGAGGCTCCGGTCAAGCGGGCCTGTTACGCGGCCGACCGGACCGGCCACATGATCCTGCAGACCCTGTACCAGCAATGCGTGAAGCGGAACGTCCGGTTCTTCAACGAGTTCTACGTCCTCGACCTGTTGATGGACGAGGGCCGGGTCGCCGGCGTCGTCGCGTACGAGCTGGCCTCCGGCGAGCTGCACGTGTTCCGCGCTTCCTCGGTCATGTTCGCCACCGGTGGTTTCGGTCGGATGTTCCGCGTGTCATCCAACGCGCACACGCTGACCGGCGACGGGCCGGCGGTGGCGTGGAGACGAGGCATGCCGCTCGAGGACATGGAGTTCTTCCAGTTCCACCCCACAGGCGTGTACAAGATGGGCATCCTGCTGTCCGAGGCCGTTCGGGGCGAGGGCGGGATCCTGCTGAATGCCGCGAACGAGCGGTTCATGGAGCGATACGCGCCCACCGTGAAGGACCTCGCCCCTCGCGACCTCGTGTCCCGGGCCATCTACCAGGAGATCAAGGAGGGCCGGGGTGCAGGCCCACACAAGGACGCGGTGTGGCTCGACGTCCGCCACCTGCCTCGCGAGGTCATCGAGGAGAAACTCCCCGACGTCACGGAGTTCGCCCGGGTGTACCTGTCGGTCGAGCCGACAACAGAGCTCGTCCCGATCCAGCCCACCGCGCACTACGCGATGGGCGGTATCCCAACCGACCTCGAGGCGCAGGTGGTGACGGGCCCCGACGAGACGCCGGTCCCCGGCCTGTACGCCGCCGGCGAGTGCGCCTGCGTGTCCGTCCACGGCGCCAACCGGCTGGGGACCAACTCCCTCCTCGACATCGTGGTGTTCGGGCGGCGTGGCGGGAAGCACATGGCCGAGTTCGCTGATGGCTCCGCCCCCCTTGAGCTTCCAAAGCGCCCCGAGGGCTTCGCCCGGGACATGCTCGACGGTTTGATGAATCGACGGGAGGGGGCGAACGCCGCCGACATCCGCAGCGAGCTCCAAGAGTCCATGTTCGACCTGGCGTTCGTGGTGCGGAGCGAGACCAGTCTGAAGAAGATGCAGCAGATCCTCGGTGGCCTGCGAGACCGCTACGAGCGGGTGTTCGTCCAGGACACCGGAAGGACGTACAACACCGAGTTGATGGAGGCCGTCGAGCTCGGGTTCCTCCTGGACTGCGCGGAGGCAACGGTGGCGGCGGCGCTGGCGCGTGACGAGACTCGGGGCGCCCACTACCGCGAGGACCACCCCTTGCGCGACGACGAGCACTGGCTGAAGCACTCCCTGGCCTGTCGGGGACCCGGCGGGGACGTTCGCCTGGAGTTCAAGGACGTAAAGCTCGGACCCTACGTCCCCATGGAGCGGAAGTACTGATGGCCGAAGAGCCGCTGGGCGACGTGCTCGACGACTCCGACGGCCGGCGAGTGGGCGCCGGGAGCAAGGTCACGCTGGCCCTGAGGGTCCGGCGGTACAACCCCGACGTCCGCGCGTATTCCTGGTGGGACGAGTTCACGATCGATACCGAGCCCAACGACCGGCTCCTCGATGCGCTGCACCAGGTGAAGTGGTACCAGGACGGGACGCTCGCCCTTCGACGTTCGTGCGCCCACGGGATCTGCGGCTCCGACGCCATGATGATCAACGGCAAGAATCGCTTGGCGTGCAAGGTCCTGGTGAAGGACGTCCTGCCGAAGGCGACGGTGGAGCCCATCCGGGGCCTTCCGGTCCTAAAGGACCTCATCGTCGACATGGAGCCGTTCTTCGCCGGCTACCGTTCGGTTCTTCCCTATCTCATCAACGACGAGGGCGAGCCCGACCGGGAGCGGCTCCAGACGCCGGAGGAGCGACACCGGTACGATGACACGACCAAGTGCATCCTGTGCGCCGCGTGCACCACGTCGTGTCCCATCTTTTGGGGAGACGAGGAGTACGTCGGCCCGGCTGCCATCGTGAACGCCCACCGGTTCATCTACGACTCCCGCGACCATGGCGCCGACGACCGACTCGGGATCCTGGCCGAGCGGACCGGCGTGTTCCGGTGCCGGACCACCTTCAACTGCACGGAGGCCTGTCCCCGCGGCATCGAGGTGACGAAGGCCATCCAGGAGGTCAAGCGGTCGATCCTGTTCGAGCGGTTCTGATCCCGACCGGTCACATCACCGAGATCGACCGCGCCGGCGACCAGCCGCTCTTTGCGCCGTTCGACGTCTTGCGCAGGCGCGACCGGAACGACCACGTTCCCGACGCCTTCGGCTTGAACCTTACGGACTTCGACGTGATCCCGGTTCTCCACGCCGCCCAGTCTCCGCTTCCCTTCTTCCGCTGGATGTCGTACACGGACTCGCTCGGGGCGGCTACGGAAGCACGCATCCGCAATCCTCCCCTTCTTATCGGAGAAGGTGTACGGGCGCCGGGCCCGCCCGGATGGTTCGGTAATGTGCGGCTGTGGCGCACCTCGTGACCCTGATCCCCGGCGACGGCATCGGCCCGGAGGTCTCCGAGGCCACCCGGCGGGTCATGGACGCCACCGGAGTCGGATTGGAGTGGGCCGTGGAGGAGGCGGGTGCCGCGGCTCTGGCGCGCGAGGGCACCCCACTCCCCGACCGGATCTTGGACTCCATCCGGCGTACGCGAGTGGCGCTCAAGGGACCGATCACCACCCCGGTGGGGGTGGGGTTTCGAAGCGTGAACGTCGCGCTCCGGCACGAGCTCGACTTGTTCGCTGCGGTGCGGCCGTCGCGCTCGCTTCCCGGCGTCCCCACCCGCCATCCGGACGTCGACCTCGTCGTCATCAGGGAGAACACCGAGGACCTGTACGCCGGTATCGAGTTCGAGCGGGGAGCGCCCGAGACCGACGACCTCCGGCGGAAACTGGAGGAGCTCGGCCACGAGATCCGAAATGACGCCGGTGTGACGGTGAAGCCCATCTCGGTGACCGGGGCCCGGCGGATCGTGCGCTTCGCGTTCGAGTTCGCCCGATCGCACGGACGGGCGTCCATCACGCTCGGCCACAAGGCGAACATCATGCTGTTCTCCGACGGGCTGTTCCTGCGGATCTTCCTGGAGGAAGCCGCGGAGAACAGGGACGTCGATGCGCGTGAGATGCACATCGATCACTTGTCCATGCGACTCACCCGCTCACCTGGGGACTTCGACCTGCTGCTCCTGCCGAACCTGTACGGCGACATCCTCTCCGACCTGGTCGCCGGGCTGATCGGCGGGCTCGGCCTCGCGCCCGGAGCCAACCTCGGCTGGGAGTACGCGGTCTTCGAGCCCGTCCACGGGAGCGCCCCGGACATCGCCGGGACGGGCCGGGCGAACCCGGTAGCCATGATCCTGTCGGGGGCGATGATGCTCCGGCACCTGGGGGAGGGCACCGCCGCACGGTCGGTGGAGGCGGCGGTGGACCGCGTGTTGTCCGACGGAAGGGTGCGGACCCCCGATCTCGGTGGGACGGCCTCGACGGCCGATGTGGCCGACGCCGTGGGGGCGGCCGTGCGGTCGGGGGAGACTCCGGGGTAGTCTCGGGTCGTCGAGCGCGCAAGGATGGATGGATGGGACGACGCGAGGATGGAGGTTCGCCGATGACGGGGAAGCCTGGAGAGCGGATCGAGGTCGAGTCCGAGGCTGTGGGCCAGCCGACCCGCGAGGGAGAGATCCTGGAGGTGATCCAGGGGGCGGTGGCGATCCGATACCGGGTCCGGTGGAGCGATGGCCACGAATCGGTGTTCAGCCCGAGCGGCGGGGCCGCCAAGATCGTCGCCGCGGTGGCGGTAGCCAAGGCCAAGCCGAGTGGGGCCAAGGCCAAGACCACAACGGCGAAGGCGAGGAAGACGAAGGCCAGCACGGGGAAGAAGAGCCGGGCCAAGCGGTAACCAGCCTCAGCCTCTCTCGTCGTGCTCCTCGGGCCTCGAACCGGGGCCCTCGTCCCGGACCTGTCAGCAGCCAGGTTCGCCGGAGTGCCCGCAACATTGGGCCGCGGAGAAGATCGCCCGAGCCCGGTTGCGAAACGTCAGCGCGAGCTTCGTCCCAACCGCCCCGTCGTACTCCCGCCAGTTCGTGAAGAAGTTGCGGGTGTGTTCGGCGACCAGCTGGAAGAACCTCGCCACAGACGGCATCCTATGCGCGGTTACCTCCAGGGGCCCGGACCGGATGCCACCCTTCCGCCACCATGGCTCGAGAGCTCGTCTCCACGGCGGCGCCCCTCGATTCACCCCGGGCGTCTAGAGCTTCGCCAGGTCGGCGCACTTCGCGCGGATGCCCTCGGCAGCCGCGCGAAGCGCCCCCACCTCGTCCTCGTTCAGGTCGAGCTCCACGATCTCCCCGACGCCCGAAGGGGAAAGCCGGACCGGGACGCCGACGTACACGTCCGTGATCCCGTACTGGCCCTCGCACCATGCGCACGCGGGGAGCACGTCACGGTCCCCCCGGGCGATGGCCTGGACCATCCTGGCGATGGCGGCGGAGGGCGCGTAGTAGGCGCTCCCCTTCTTCAGCAGCGCGACGATCTCGGCTCCGGCGTCGCGGGTTCGCCGGTACAGCCGCTCCAGCGTCGTCTCGTCCACCAACTCGGCGAGCGGCTTGCCGGCCACCGTGGCATGGCGAGGCAAGGGCACCATCGACTCGCCATGCGAGCCGAGGGTCATGGCCTCGACCGCGGAGGGCGACACCCCCAGCTCCTCGGCGATGAAGAACCGCAGCCGGGCCGAATCGAGCACCCCGGCCATCCCCACGACGCGCCGCTTGGGGAACCCCGAGACCTCGGACGTCAGGAACGTCATCTCGTCGAGCGGATTGGTCACCACGACGATCACGGCGTCCGGTGATCCCGGCACCACGTTCTCCACGACGTCGCGGACCACCGCCGCGTTCTTGCCCAGGAGATCCATGCGGCTCATGCCCGGCTGTCGGGGGAACCCGGCGGTGATGACCACCACGTCCGATCTCGCCGTGTCGGCGTAGTCGTTCGTCCCGGTGACGTTCGGCTCGAACCCCTCGACCGGCGAGGATTCCCTGATGTCGAGGGCCAGTCCCTGCGGCAAACCCTCGACGATGTCGATCAGGACCACCTCGGCCAGCCCCTTCTCCACCACCCGCATCGCGGTGGTCTGGCCCACGAACCCGCTCCCGACGATGGTCACCCGCATGTCAGGCCTGAAGCTTCTCGATCACCGCGTCGGCGACCTGGGACGTGCCGACGGCCGTCGGGTCGTCCCGGCTCGGCTTCATGTCATAGGTGACCGACGTTCCTTCGGCGATCACGGCCGCGATCGCTGACTCCAGCCGGTTCGCGGCTTCAGTCTCTTCCAGATGCCGCAGCATCAGGACGCCGGACAGCATCATGGCCATGGGGTTCACCTTGTTCATCCCCTTGTACTTCGGGGCGCTCCCGTGGGTCGCCTCGAACACCGCAGCCTCGTCCCCGATGTTCGCGCCCGGCGCCACGCCGAGGCCGCCGATGAGGCCGGCACACAGGTCCGAGACGATGTCGCCGTACAGGTTCGGCAGGACGAGGACGTCGTACTCCTCGGGCCGCTGGACCAGCTGCATCGTGAGGTTGTCGACGATCCGGTCTTCGAACCCGATGTCGGGGTAGGTCTCCGCCACCCGTCGGGCGGTCTCCAGGAACAGCCCGTCGGTGAACTTCATGATGTTCGCCTTGTGCACTGCCGTGACCTTCGTGCGCCCATAGCTCCGGGCGTAGTCGAAGGCGAATCGGACGATCCGCTCGGTCCCCCACACCGAGATCGGCTTGATCGAGATGCCGGCGTCGTCGCGGATGCGTTTCCCGGTCTTCGCGGCGATGAACTCGATCAGCTCCTTCGCTCCGGGGGTACCCTCCTCGAACTCGATCCCCGCGTACAGATCCTCTGTGTTCTCCCGGACGATGACGACGTCCACGTTCTCGTACCGGGATCGCACGCCTCGGTACCACTTGCACGGCCGGAGGCACGCGTAGAGGTCCAACTCCTTTCGAAGGGCCACGTTCACGCTCCGAAAGCCGCTGCCCACCGGGGTGGTGATTGGACCCTTGATGGCCGCCCGGTTGCGCCGGATCGATTCGAGGACGGGGTCGGGAAGGGGCGTGCCGTACCGTTCCACGACATCGGCGCCGGCCTCCTGGACGTCCCAATCGAACCCGACCCCGGTCGCCTCCAGGACGCGGCGGGTGGCCTCCGACAGCTCGGGGCCGACGCCGTCTCCCGGGATGAGCGTCACGCGGTACGTCGCCATGCTCGGCTCCTTCGAAGGTCGCGACTGGCCCCATTCTGCCAGCGCGGCTGCAAGGCGTCCTCGCGACGTGCGGGGTCGCTGCGTGGCGGGTGCCGCGCGGTACCCTTGGGGTGAGTGGTGGTCTCGAACCACCGTTCAGGATGGGGGTAGGGCGGTGTCGCAGAGAGGATTGGAAGAGGTCATCGCCGCATCGACCAGGTTGTCCGACGTCGACGGCAAGCAGGGGCGCCTGTGGTACGTGGGCTACGACATCCACGACTTGGCGACCAAGTCGACCTTCGAGGAGGTCACCTATCTTCTCCATAACCTCCGGCTCCCAACCGAGCCCGAGTTCGACGAGCTTTCGGAGCGACTGGTCTCCGAGCGAGAGGTCTCCCCGTTCCTCGAGGGACTGATGCCGACCCTGGCCGAGCAGACGTCGCCGATGTCGATGCTTCGGACCGGCGTCTCCGCCGCGTCCGCCTACGACCCCGATGGGTGGGACAACAGTGCCGAGGCGAACGAGCGCAAGGCCCTCCGCCTCATCGCGAAGACGCCGACGCTGCTCGCGATGTACCACCGGATGCGAACCGGTGGGATGGTCGTGCCGCCCCACCCGAAGCTCCCGCATGCGGCGAACTTCCTGTACATGCTCTCCGGAGACGAACCCGAGCAGCCCGACGCTGCGGCCCTGGACACCACGCTGATCCTCTACGCGGACCACACCATGAATGCCTCCACGTTCACCGCTCGGGTGATCGCCTCGACCCTGTCCGACATGTTCTCCGCGATCACCGGGGCCATCGGCGCCCTCAAGGGCCCACTCCACGGAGGGGCCAACGAGGAGGCCATGAAGATGCTGGAGGAGGTGGGCGACCCGACCAACGCCGAGCGTTACATCAAGGAAAGGCTCGGCCGGCGGGAGCGGATCATGGGGTTCGGGCACCGCGTCTACAAGACCGAGGACCCTCGAGCCACGCATCTGCGCCGGCTCTCACGCGAGCTCGGTGAGCGAAAGGGTGACACTCGCTGGTTCGACATCTCGGCAGAGATCGAGCGGGTTGTTGGCCAGGAAAAGGGACTCCACGCGAACGTGGACTTCTTCGCGGCCAGCGTCTACCACTACCTCGAGATCCCCACCGACCTCATGACGCCGGTGTTCGCCCTGGCCCGCATGGTCGGTTGGACCGCGCACGTCCGCGAACAGTACGCGGACAACCGCCTGATCCGCCCCGAGTCCGAGTATGTCGGACCCCGGGATCAGGTCTACGTCCCGATCGATGGCCGCGGTTGAGTCGACGGCGCTCCCGCAAAGGCGCTCATCCGGGAGGTATGGCTGACGGCGGAGGCGGAGTGGGGGGCGCGACCGGCGCCCGCTGACCCGATGCTTTGTCCCATACCCGGTTCAGGTGCTCCTGCACGTAGATGCCGAGTGCGATCGAAAGCACGAGGAGCAGCACGATCGTCAGAGCGGGCGAGATCTGGCTCTGAATGCCCGCCTGCTCCTCCATCTCCAGCACGTGGTTCGCCGTGTTCCACACCGCGATAAACGGGGGCACGATGATGAGCCACCCGAACAGTATGGCCATGAGCGACCGGACCGGGCTGATCGTTTCGTCCCTGGTGAACGTTCGGATCTCGTCGTTGATCTTGTAGTACCAGTACAGCCCGTAGATGCCGAGGGTGATGAACGACAAGCCCAGCACGCCGAGCGGGTTCCGTTTCAGGTACTGCTTCCCCTCGATGGTGACGGTCTCGGCCATCGGTGGCCCCCTCTCTCGTCGATCATGCCGGAGTCTAGAGGGCGGCGACCGGGCGAGGGAGCAGTCCGGCCCCCTCGACCACCCGGCGGACCGCCGCCTCCTGCCCCAGACCCATGACGTGAACGCCGGCCAGTCCCGAGATCTCCCGTATACGGTTCACGATGCCGATGGCCAGGCGGGTGCCCTCCTCCTCCGCATCGGGGCCGGCTTCCGCCAGGGCCCGGAGAACGTCTCCGGGCACGCTCACGCCCGGCAACGACGCCACCAGCCGGGCCTGTCTGGCGCCCCGTAGCGGAGCTACCCCGACGATGACCGCCACCCGGTCGAACACCCCTCGATACCTCGCCGCATCCGCCCACCCGGCGAAGGCATCGACGTCATAGACGATCTGCGTCTGGACGAAGTCGGCCCCCGCATCGATCTTCGCCTCCAGCCGCGCCGGGTCGTAGCCGTCGGCCAGCGGGAGGTCGGTCACGCCGATCAGGTACCGAGGCGGCCCCTCGATTGTCGCGCCGGACAGCAGCCGACCCTCGTCGCGGAGGCCGACCGCCAGACGAACGAGATCGAGCACCGTGAGGTCGTAGACCTCCTTCGCGTCGGGATGGTCCCCCCGAGCCACGGGGTCGCCCGACAGGCACAGGACCGCCCGCGCGCCGAGGGCCCAGCCCCCCAGGAGGTCGGCCGTCAGGGCCAGCCGGTTCCGGTCCCGGCACGTGAGCTGGAGGATGGGCTCGATTCCCGCGTCGGCGACGACCGCCACGCCGGCCAGCGGTGCCATGTGGGCGGCTGAGGCCGGATTGTCGCTGACATTGACGGCGTCGGCGTACCCGACGAGCTCCCGAGCCTGGGCGGTGACGGGGGCAGCATCCGCGGAGCGCGGGGGCACGACCTCGGCCGTCACACAGAACCGGCCCGCGCGTAGGATCCGTCCCAGGCGACTCGGCGTGTCGCTCAATGCTTCTCGGTCAGGAGCTCGGCTGCGGTAACGGTGTTCACGAGCAGCATGGCGACGGTCATGGGACCCACCCCACCGGGGACCGGCGTGATCAGCCCCGCCACTTCCCTGACGTCGTCGAACCGAACGTCGCCCACGAGCCCGTGGTCGGTTCGATGGACCCCCACGTCCACGACGACCGCGCCCGGTTTCACCATGTCGGGGGTGATCAACCCCGGGACGCCCGCAGCCGCGACGAGGATGTCCGCCCGCCGGGTGTGGGTTGCGAGGTTGCGGGTCTTCACGTGGCTGATGGTGACGGTGGCGTTTCCCCGGATGGAGTCCTGCGCCAGCATGATCGACAGCGGAGCGCCCACCAGTTCCCCGTACCCCACGACGACGACCTCGGCGCCGTCGAGCTGGACACCCGAGCGGAGCAGGAGCTCCACGATCCCGTAGGGCGTCGCCGGCGGGAAGGCCGGCTCCCCTCGAACCATGAGCCCCACGTTCGTGGGGTGGAGCCCATCGACGTCCTTGGAGGGATCGATCGCCGACTGGGCTCGGAGCTCGGAGATGTGCCGGGGTAGGGGCAGCTGCACGATCACGCCATGGATCTGGGGATCTCGGTTCAGCCGCCGGATGGCGGCGAGCAACTCCCCTTCCGTCACGAAGGCGGGCAGGTTGACCTGCTCGGAGCGGATCCCCACGTCCGCGCAGGCCTTCTGCTTGGTGGCCACGTAGATGTGGGAGGCTTCGTCCTCACCCACCAGCACCGCGGCCAGGCCCGGTTGCACGCCGTCGTCCACCAGGGCCATGACCCGCTGCGCGACCTCGGACCGGATCTGGCTGGCGATGGCCCTGCCGTCGATGAGCGACGCCGTCACGGCGGGAATCCTACTGGGGCCCTCACGCAGCGAAACGGGAGACCAGCTCGATCAATGCCGGAAGTGCCGGCGGCCTGTGACGACGACCGCCATGCCATGCGCCTCCGCCGCCGCCAGCACATCCTCGTCCCGCACCGACCCTCCCGGATGGATCACCGCCGTCACCCCGGCCTGGGCGGCCACCTCGAGGGCGTCGGGGAACGGGAAGAACGCGTCGCTCGCCATCGCCGCGCCCCTCGCCCGATCCCCGGCCTTTCGTACGGCGATCCATGACGCGTCGACCCGCGACATCTGTCCGGCGCCGATCCCGACGGTCGCCCCGTCCTTGGCGAACACGATGGCATTCGATTTCACGTGCGCCGCAACGGTCCAGGCGATCGCGAGGTCTCGCCACTCAGCCACGCTGGGCTCCCGGGCCGAGACGACCTCCATCCGGTCCCGGGTCTCGTTCGCGACATCCCGGTCCTGGACGAGCGCCCCTCCGGGAAGAGGCCGGATGTCGAGGCCACCGCCGACCGGCTCCGGCACCTGCACCACGCGGAGGTTTCTCCGAGCGCCGAACGCGTCGAGCGCGGCGTCCGTGAACCCCGGAGCCACAACCACTTCGGTGAACACTTCGCCCATGGCGCTCGCGGCGTCCTCCCCAGCCTCCTGGTTGAAGGCCACGATGCCGCCGAAGGCCGAAACCGTGTCGCACTCGAAGGCCCGCTCGTACGCCTTCGCCAGCGAGGCGGAGACCGCCGCGCCGCTCGGGTTGTTGTGCTTCACGATCACAGCCGCTGGAGATGGCAGCCCGGTCACCAGCGAGTGCGCGGCATACACGTCGAGCCAGTTGTTGAACGACATCTCCTTGCCCTCGAGCAGGACGCGGGCACCCGCGAGCGGACCCGGCCCCGCCGCCTCCTCGTACAGGGCGCCGCGCTGATGGGGGTTCTCGCCGTACCGGAGGTCCTCGACCTTGCGAAGGGCGAGGGCAACGAAGCTCGGCAGGGCTGCCTCCCGGGCCGCAAACCACCCAGCCACCGCCGCGTCGTACGCCGCAGTGTGGGAGAAGGCCTCTGCGGCAAGCTCCCAGCGCGTCTCGCGCGTGAGTCCGCCCTCCCGGCGGAGCTCCTGGACGACCCTCGGGTATCGTTCCGGCGACACCACGACGCCCACGGATTCGAAGTTCTTGGCCGCCGCCCGCACCATGGCCGGCCCACCGATGTCGACCTTCTCGATGACCTCGTCCACCGGCGCGCCTCCCGCCACCGTCTCTCGGAACGGATACAGGTTCACCACGACGAGGTCGAAGGGCTCGATCGCCTGGGCCTTCAGCTCCTCCACGTGCTCGGGCTTCCGGCGATCGGCCAGGATCCCCCCATGGATCTTGGGGTGAAGCGTCTTCACTCGGCCGCCGAGCATCTCGGGGAATCCGGTCACCTGCTCGACGGGGGTGACCGCGATGCCCGCGTCGCGCAGGGCCTGCGCGGTTCCGCCTGAGGACACGAGCGCCACACCCTGGTCAGCCAGTTCCTTCGCCAGCGCGACGAGGCCCGTCTTGTCGTAGACAGCGAGCAGTGCTCGCCGGACCGGTCGAACCTCACCCAAGGCCCGGCTCCCCCAGTACGTGCACCACGCGTCCCTCGACCTTGATCCGACCCTCGACCAGCGCGCGGACCGCTGCCGGGAGCAATCGGTGCTCGGCCCCATGGATGCGTGATTCCAGGGTGTCCCAGTCATCATCGGTTCGCACCGCCACGGGCTCCTGCGCGACGATCGGTCCGTGGTCGATCTCATCGTCCACCAGGTGGACGGTGACGCCGGTGACCTTGACCCCCCACGCGAGTGCGTCCGCCACCGCATGAGTCCCCACGAACGAGGGGAGGAGGGCCGGATGGACGTTCAGGATGCGGCCGCGGAAGGCGTCCACGATCTCCGGCCCAACGATCCGCATGAACCCGGCCAGCACGACGCAGTCGATGCCCTCCGTCTCCAGCAACTCTCGGAGCGCGTGGTCGTACGCCACGCGGTCCGCCTGCATCGCGGGATCCAGGACGACGGCCTTCACGTCCCTCGTTCGCGCTCGCTCCAGTGCGAACGCGTCGTTCCTGTCCGAGACCACGAGAACGATCCAGGGCCCCACGTCCGCATCGTCCAGGAGCGCCTGAAGGTTGGTCCCCCGGCCGGAGGCCAGCACCGCCACCCGCGCTTTCACGCCCGCACGGTATGGACCGGCGGTCACACGTGTCAAACATGAGCGGGGAGGGTGGGTAGGTGGAGTCGCACGCGCCCGTCTGCGGCCGCTCCCCTTCGCCGTGCGGGCGCCCTCCTGCTCGCCGGGGACGGTGGGTTGGGGAAAGTGGGCGGGGTCGCCGCCGGGGTCCCCCTCGTGTGGGGGTGGCTGATGTG
>DASSSA010000004.1:0-12869 GCA_035701505.1 Actinomycetota bacterium | reverse complement strand
CCAGGTCCTGGATCACGGTGGCCAGAGGCCCGCTTCCGTAGGCGGGATCCATGCCCATGCGGCTCAGGGCCAGGGCAGGACCATGGCCACCAAGGTTGCAGTCGAGCAGGCGACGAGGAGGGCGAGAGCGGCGGCGAGGGCAACGTCACTATCCCAAGCCACATGGCCACCGCTAGAAACACCACCGATACGGCGAGCCCCACCAACACCCCGGTCAGGAGCTCCCGCCTCACCACCCTCTCTCTCGGGAACGCCCACGGAGAGGCCCCGGATGATCAGAGTCTCAGTTTGGGTCCCCACCGCATCGGCCATGTAGACGATCCCGGGGATGAAGAAGGCGAGGACTACGTTCCTTCTGAGACCCTCCTCGAAGGAGCCGACGATCACGGCGGCGAGGAACGCGCCGAGGAGTCCGACGACCAGCCAGGGAAGCCGGTGCCAGAGCCGACGGAGCACTGGCTCCCGGCTCGCCCGCCGCGCCGTTGCTGCATCGTGCAGGAAGCCCCCAAGGCGGGCCATGTCGTCCTCGTGCTCCCACAACAGCACGGCGAGCAGCCGCTGAGGGGGGACCAAGCCGAGAAACCTGCCCTGCTCGTCGGCTACGGCGACAACCGACTCACCGTGTTGGACGGCCTGCCAGGCTGCCACCTCCTGGTCAACGCCCGGCCCGACGAGAGGCGGTGCCACATCCATGACCTCTCGGATCGGTGCGTCTGCCGGCGCAGCCAGGAGATCCTCCATCCGGATGAGCCCTACGAGCAGACCGCGGTCGGACACAGCGACAGCGGCCGTGGTATCGAAGCGTCTGCCCTGGAGGGCGCTGCGAACGTCCCCCACCCGCTCCCCAGGTGTCGTGACGGGCACACGAGTGGCGACGTGTTCTCCCGCCGTCTCGAACACGACCTCTTTCAGTTCGGTGATCTCCTCCCTGGCCATCGCCATCTCCTTCCAGTAAGTCCCTCGCCCGCCGCGGGTCCCTGAGTCAGGATCAGCGGCATGGTTACGTCACCCTCCGTGGCAAGACATCCGCCCGCCACCGCCGAGCGATCTGTCGACCGGGCCGCACGCGGGGTCAGGGAGGCAAGCCGTCTCATGCCGAAGAGATGAGGTAGCGCACCCGCACGCCTTGGGCGGACAAAAGGGATGACTACATGCCTAAGGGGGCGCTGGCCACGCCCTCCCTTGCTCACGTCGGTCGAGCAGGGGCTGGGACCTCGAAGCGCCCATGGCACGCACCGTTTCGTGGACGATGCCCAGGCGGGCACCGTAAGGTGCTGGCGCGAGCGAACATGGGCCCGATCCCCGAGGTGGTCCCGGCGATCACCGAGATCGTCCCGATCGGCGCGATCGACGTCACCTGGGCATTCCGAAGTGGGGCCGAGCTGCGGGTGGCGAGCACGCTCTCCCCAAACGGCGTGAATGGGCGTCGCTGCCGGCCAGCTCCGCCGAAGTGCGCGTGACCTCCTCTCGCACCGTCTGAACGATGCGGCCTCCCAGCCGGACGCGTCCTCGCTGTCGTAGGCGATCTCCTGGGACGCGAGGAGCTCGGCGAGGCCATGACCCCCAGGCCGATCTTCCGCGTCTCCCGGGTGGCCTTCTCGATCTCGGCGTTGGGGAACCGGTTGACCTCGACGACATCATCCAGGAACCGGGAGGACCTTGGGGGCCTCGCTCCCGCGATCTCCACCCAGGAACGAGCCTGTGCTGATCAGGTCGGCGGTTCGCATCCGAATGGACTCGTCCGGCGTCGTCCTGCAAAGACGAGTGTTGTGTGGTTGCCGCTGGCTCGACATGACGAGTGAGCTATACGAGAGGGGCCGTTCGACCCTGTCCCCTTCCCGGTGCCCGGGCGGAGACTCGACACGGAGGTGGGTGATGAACCTGAAGCAGAGCCAGATGGGGGTGTCGGAAGAGGGCCTCGTCCATGGTCCGATGGAAGTAGCGCAACAATGGGTCCAGGGGATGCAGGACCACAATCTCGATGGCGTTGTGCGTTTGTACGCTCCAGCAGCCATCCTTCATTTCGGGGATCGTTCGTTCGAAGGTCGAGTCGAGGTCCGCAAGTATCTGAGGGCTAGCGGACTGGTACGAGCCCCACTCTTCATGGTGGAGATCCTGGGCAATGAAGACCTCCACATCCGCTGGTGGGGAGGTCGCGGCATCCCCAGAGAGACCCGCCTGAGGATCGAACGGGGCGAGATCGCAGAACAGTGGGTGGAGGCTCCGGAAGCGGCCACCCTTGACGCCGGAAATGGCGGTGGAGGAGCCCGATCAGCTCGATCGGAGTGAGCGGCGGTGAGGACGCCTATCGGAACGACCCCTCACGGAGGAGACATCGATGCCGAGCGGGAATGTGAAGTGGTTCGACCCGAAGACGGACGAAGGACGGGTTGAAAGCGGTACCCGCCAGTACGTCGTACGAGGTGAGGAGATGGAGCCGAGGTCCCGGGTTCCCGGGGCGCGGATCCACTTCGATGTGAAGCGGGAAGGTGGGATCGTGCGAGCCACCCGGGTCCGGCTCCGGGAGGGGGCCAGGGTCTCCTCCCGGCAAGGCCGGTTCGGCGACCTCGTCGGCGCGGCCCACCCCGATGAGAAGGGGCGGCGGCCCCTCACGCACGGGCGGCCGGACCCAGAACTCGTCTTCCGGCACCCCATGGATGTGGCCCGGCGGTGGGTGCACGCCATGCAGGAGGGGGATCTTGGGCTGGCCCTCCTCCTGTACGCCCCCGATGCCAGAGTCCACGTAGGCTCCGACACCTTTGAGGGTCACCCCGACGTCCAGGGCTATCTCCCGGAGTGTCCGCTCCTGGGCCTCGGGGGCGACGATGTGGAGCTTCGGGGGGAGGATGACGTGGCCCGCATCGCCTGGCATCCCTTGGGCGACCAGCCCGGCGGCGAGACTCGGCTGCGGATCCTCCACGGGCAGATCGTGGAGCAGTGGATCGTGCCCTCGGGCACGGAGTGAATCGGCCCCGGCTGCGCGAGAACCAGGAGATGGGAAAGGAGGGGCCATGAAGGCGAGCGTAGGAGATCGTTTGGTGATCAAGGGTCACCACGTCGGCGAGCCCGACCGCGACGCCGAGATCGTCGAGGTGCGGGGATCCGATGGTGGCCCTCCATACCTCGTGCGGTGGTCCGACGACGGGCACGTGGGTCTGGTCTTCCCCGGCACCGACGCCGCGGTGCAGCACTTGGAGCGGGCCGGGAAGGGCCCTCGGTAGCCAGCCCGCCGTGGGTCCCCTCGGCCCTCAGGGCGCCCGCTCGGAGTTGCCTTGCCGGATCGGCACCAGCAACACGGGGATCCTGCCGCGCTCCAGGACCTCCCGGACTACCGCGGCCCGGCCGGGGGCGAGCTCTTGGGACCAACTCAGCGCGATCAGGTCCGCCCCCATCTCCACCGCCGTGGCCTCGACCGCATGCGCGGGAACGCCGACCCGAAGCTCGGCCCTTGCCGCGGCCGCAGGACACTGCCTGGCCATGAACTCTCGAAGCCAGGCCTCGGCCTCGTGGTGAGGCTGATCGCTGAATGGCGGAAGGGACTCCTCGTCGAGGACGTGGAGGATCACGACGTCCAGGTCGCACCGACAGGCGAGCTCGATCACCCCCGCGAGAGCGTTGGCGGTGGCCCACGTGCCGTTCAGCGGCACGACGAGCCGCCGCAGATCCCGCTGTGGACGGACATCCGGCGGCACCACCGCCACCGGTCTTGGGACCGCGGTGATCACCTCGAGCGCGACGTGCCCGGCTGGCCGCCGTCCCGCGGGAGTGGCGCGAGCACCCAGCGTCAGGGCTGCAACCTCGGACGCCCTGGCCTCCAAGACCAACGCGTCGACGACAGGGCCGTCGACCTCGCGGAGCTGCAGACCAGCCACCGCTGCGGCGGTTCGTGCGGTGCGGGCGCCATCGTCGCGCACATGCACCGCCTCCAGGCTAGCCTCGAACAGCTCGGCCACCAGGCGGCCGGTGGCCAGAACCGATCGGGCCGCCGCGGTGTCGTCGATGGCCGCAATGACCTTCCTCATCATGTCTCCACCTCCCATCCCTCCCTGCTCCGGCGGAGGCGGACCCCAGCGGACTCGACGGTGGTTGGGACGGGGACACCGGGGAGCTCGATCTCGGCGGGGCCGTCCGCCTCGATCGTTGCTCGCGCCGGCTCCACGCGCACTCGGATCCGCCTTCCCCTGAACAGCACGGGAATCTCCAAGGCCGACCACGCCTCCGGCAGCCGCGGATCCACCTGGAGAACCCCGCCGTGCGGTCGAATGCCGGCGAACCCATAAGCGAGCGCCTGCCACACGCTTCCCATTGCCGCCAGGTGCAGTCCAGACGCCGTGGTCCCGGTGAGGTCATCCAGGTCGATGCGGGCGGCAAGCCGGAGCGCGTCGACCGCCTCCTCGAGCCTTCCGACTCGGGCGAACAGCGCGGCGTGGACCCCCGGGGACAGGGAGCTGCCGTGAGCCGTCCTGGGCTCGTAGAAGTCGAGGTTCGGGACCAAGGACCCCGGCGCCACCTCGTCTGGCACCATGTGGTGGAGCATCAGCACATCCGCCTGCTTGATCACCTGAGCCCCGCGGACGCGCTCGGCGCCGAGGAGCAGATCGGCCGCGACCGGTCTCCGCCGCGCGAGATCTCTGATGACCAGCGGTTCGAGCTCGAAGAACCCGGCGAACTGTTCGTACAAGCCGGTGTTTGGATCGAACCCGTCCACGAGCGAGTCGGCGAGCTCGAGCCACCGCCCCGCTTCCCCACGCATGCTCTCTCCCGGATCGTCGGTCACGACCCGCGCCGCGCGCCGCAGGTTCCACCGGGCCATCACGTTGGTGAAGGCATCGTCGTCCACCGTTTCGTGGTATTCGTCGGGGCCGATCACGCCGTAGATGTGGCCCCGACCCTTCTCGTCCCGGCGGATGCGCGACGCCCAGTACCTCGCGGTCTCGACCAGGAGCTCCCGTCCGGGGCCCGAGGCAAAGGCCTGATCGCCCGACCAGTCCAGGTAGCACGCCGCAGCCCACACCACGTCGGCAACGACGTGCTCCTCCTGCTGCCCGGTGCGGATGGCCCGCGCCCGGCCGGTGTGGTCGCGTGCGAGCCTCGGAGTGACGTCGACCCCGGTTCCAGCCGACTCCCAAGGGAAGCGAGCCCCCGCGCATCCAGCGGCGACGGCGGCCTCTCGGGCGGCCGGCAGTCTCCTGATGCGGTACTCGAGCATGGCACGGGCGGATCGTGGGTGCGTTGCGGCCACGAAGGGGAGCACGAACACGTCGCTGTCCCAGAACACGTGCCCGCGATACCCGGGCCCGGTGAGCCCTCGCGCTCCCACCGAAGCTTCCTCCGAGTCGGCGACGGAAGCCATCAGGTGGAACAGGGCGAAGCGGATCGCCTTCTGGAGCTCAGGGTCCCCCTCGATCACCACCTCGGCTTGCTCCCACCGGCCGCCCCAGGCCGCTCGATGATCAACGAGGAGGTGATCGAACCCCCGCCGCCCCGCCTCGCCCAATGAGCGGAGGGCGGCGTCGAGCGACGATTTCCCATCGGAGTCTGGCTCGTAGGCACCCAACCGATCGAGGGTGAGGCACTCGACTCGGTCGCGCCGCTCGGTGTCAATGGCCACGGCGACGACGCCGCCGTGGGAGCCCCCGACCCGCATCCAATCCGTCCCGTCCGTTTCACCAACCTCGACGTCGCGCCCCGGGGGCGGGACCAGGGATGGGCCTGGAACCAAGGGGCGCGGCGGGCCCTGGACCCTGAGCACCACGCACCCGGGCCGGCTGAGCGAGGACAAGCTCACCGCATGCATCGGCCCGGCAGCGGTGTCCATCTCGTGACGTAACACGCCGGTGCGGAGGTCGAGCATGCGGCGAACGACGATCCCCGAATCGAGGTCGATGGGAAGCTGGTTCCACACCGGGCCCGGCAGGAGCTGCTCTTCCGGCCCTTCACCGTCGTACAGCCCCGCCGCCAGGACGGCGGGCGTGGCCGAGGGGTGGGCTCCGAGGGGGCTCCCGCTCGTTCCGATCCGGCCGTCGGCGATGGTAAGGAGGGCCTCGTGAACCCGCTCGAGCTGGGGGTCCAGGCCTTCGACCGTGAGGATCCAGGCGGGATCCTCGTCCAGCTGGGGAACCGAGCCTTGGGCCCGACGCCGGAGCTGGTCCTCGAGGAGGGAGAGAAAGGTCGCCGGCCCACCCCCCAACCAGATCACTCCAGGCAGCACGCCGGCAGGCTCCACGCCCACGGAGACCGCCGTAGACCTCCGCGCCTCCGGCACGAGCATCAGCGAGTCGCTGCCGGGGAGACCTCCGAGCGAACCCATCTCGTCGCCGATGATCAACACCAGGCCCGGACCGATCCCCCGTCGCCACAGATCGTCGAGGATCCACCGGGCCGAGTCGGACTTGTCGGTGAGCCCGATCTCGACGTGTTTCGCGTCGCTGGTGACCCGGGCGTCGGAGAGGCCGACCTCGGCCGCCGCCACCTCGGCAGCGGCTGCGACTTCAGGGAGTCCGTCGAATCCGCAGCGGTGGAGCCTTTCCTCGACCGCCAAGAGCAGTTCCTCGATCCGGGCCTTCGGAGGGTCGGACCACTCCGGCTCGGGGATCAGGTCGATCTTTCGTCTGTTCAGTCGTGCCGACACGATCCTGGCATCGAGCCCCCGAGCCCGGAGCCGGTCGACCACGAGCTCGGCGGCCGCGGTCAGCGCCGCATCCTCCGCGGGCGAAGCCACGCGCCGGTACACGCAACGGGGGCCCACCGAGTCAACGACGAACACCTCGCTCCCCCGGTTCAGGCAGAGGTGGAGACGTCCCGGCCCGGATGGCCGGGCTCGGAGCTGCCCGTCGATGTTCTCCACGTGCGTCCCGCTGACGACGGCCACGTCCATCCCGAGGCCGGAGAGTCCCTCGACGACGTCTCTCACCCCGGTCGCGTCGGCGCCCCGGTCCGGCACGGCGGTTCCGTCCCAGTCGAAGACCACCGCCTCGAACCGCCGATCCGGTTGTGAGTCGGATGGCCGGCTTCCGACGGTCCGACGAGACGTCGTCACCGGCGCTATCCCCTCTGGCCTGGGTACCGCAGATGCGGCTCAGCGTGTGGTCCGTCCGTGGGGGCCGACACCCGCCACCTCGACCTCCTGGATCGTCTCTCGCTCCGGTGTTGGGTGCAGCTCCTTCGTGAGGAGCAGCACCCGGATCGCCTCCACGAGGCCGTCACGGTCCGGGGGACGTGGGAGCACGGCGATCCGGTCGCTTGGGAGCGGCCGGATCGCGTCCTCGAAGCCCGTCAGCACCACCACCGGCTTGTCCAACGAGCGGTAGTAGTGCAGCAGCTCCCACCCGGCCACCCCACACATGAGGAAGTCGCTTTCGAGCTCGAGGTCAAGGACGATCAATTCCGCGCCCTCGGCGAGCGGACAGCCCTCCTTCGTGGCGCCCGCGCAACTGAACTCCGGCCCCCGTGGACCCGGGCAGGTCATCACGTCGAAGCCCGCGTCCTCCAACCAGAGGACGAGCAGGTCCCGTATCCACTCCTCGGACTCCACGACGAGGACGCTCATCGTTCGATCCCTCCGCCGCCGGACGCCTCACGGTGATTCCACACGAGGTGGAGATGACCTTCGCGCTTCATCAGGTGGACTCGACAGGAGGGGCACACGAACCCGCACGAGACCTCCTCCCGATCGGGGACCATGAGAAGGGCCCCGCACGCCGGGCATGGATGGTGGACGCGATGTACGTGAGGCGCTTCTCCCTTGGGTCCGCCACCCACACCAACGAGCGTCGCGCAGTCGGCGCAGAGCAGCTCCCGTTCGCTCGCGAGGCAGGCCCGCGAGAAGATGAGGTGACAAGCCCGGCAGGTGAATTCGCGCTCCCGGGGCTCCTCCGCTTCGGGCTCCCGTACGGGCACCTCCTGCTCGACCCATTGATCGATCAGGGAGTCCAAAGCGGCGTCCCCCTCCTCCTCTTCGCGAATCAGGAGATCGGCCCGCCGCTCCTCTAAGCGCTCGATGGACTCGATCTGCATTGTGCGTGCGGCTGCCATCGCCTCACACCCCCTCTTTGGCACTTTGACACCGGCGGTGGCGGAGGGGGCGGGTCCGAAGTCCCTCATCGGCGGGGACCAACGGTGGTGAATCGCCGGATGGCTGGTGGGCGTGCCCTTGGGGCCGTCCGTGCGAGGGAAGCTGACCGCCCGTTCAGGGGTCTTCGGACGGATGACTGGGCTTGGCAACGAGCAATGCAGTCGGCGTGCTCACACAATGACCATCGGTCACTCGTCGAGTGGACCCACCCCTCCGGCCGCTCTCGTCGTCGACGCGGGAATCGACTTTGGCGTCCGGAGTCAGTCCTCTCCAACGCGTGACCAATGGCCCTCGCGACCTCATGGGCCCCTTCCTACGCTGTGAGTGACAACCGATGCCGGGCGATCCCTCGTCCGGAGAAGAAGGGAGGTCGACGATGGCACTTGCATCTGACATCCAACGCACGAACGGCCCAAAGGGCGACGCCGATCAACGACCCAAGCTGAAGCGGGAGCTTGGCTTGGGCATGGCAACGGCCCTCGTCATCGGGAACATGATCGGTTCGGGCGTGTTCCTGCTGCCCGCGGCTCTGGCCGGGGTGGCCCTGGTGTCCGGGTCGAGCTCGTTGCTCGCCTGGGCGCTCACCGGCGCCGGGGCCATGCTCCTTGCCGGCGTGTTCGCGACCCTGGGTCGTGCCTATCCGAGGACCGGTGGGCCCTATGTGTACGCTCGCCGGGCGTTCGGCGAGTTCATCGGGTTCCAGACGGCCTGGGGCTACTGGATCGCCGCCTGGGTCGGCAATGCCGCGATCGCCACGGCATTCGTGGGGTACCTGACGGTGTTCTACCCGAGCCTGGGGACGAACCGACTGGCTGCTGCGCTGGTGGCCATCGGGGCGATTTGGCTCTTGACGTTCGTGAACGCCCTCGGGGTTCGCCAGGGCGGGATCGTCCAGGTCGCGACGACCGTGCTGAAGTTCGTGCCCCTCGCCTTGATCGGCATCATCGGGCTGTTCTTCATGCACGCGAGCCACTTCACGCCGTTCGCGCCCGCCGGCCTCGGTACGGGCAACGGCATGCTAGGAGGCATCACCGCCGCGATGGCCCTGACGCTGTGGGCCTTCATCGGCCTGGAATCGGCGACGGTGCCTGCCGAGGAAGTAAAGGATCCCGAGAGGAACATCCCTCGGGCAACCATGTATGGGACCCTCGTCACCACGCTGGTCTACATCCTCGCGACTGTCGCGGTGATGGGGGTCATCCCCCTCGCCGCGCTGGCCCAGTCGAACGCTCCGTTCGCCGAGGCCGCTCGGACGATCTTCGGCGGGTCGTGGGGCAAGATCGTCGCCCTCGTGGCGATGATCTCCACATTCGGAGCCTTGAACGGATGGACCCTGCTCACCGCGCGGGTGTCGCTCGCGGCCGCGGAGGACGGGGTGTTCCCCAAGCCGTTCGCGAAGGTACAGGGTGAGCGCAGGACACCCGTGATCGGACTGGTGATCGCGGCCGTTTTGGTGACCGGCCTGGTGATGATGAACTACACCAAGTCGCTCGTGGACCAGTTCACGTTCATCCTGCTGCTGGCCACGCTGACGACCGTTGTCCCGTACGCGTTCGCCGCGGCGGCCGAGGTGTTCTTGATGATCACCGACCGGGCGCGGTTCGCCGGGCGCAGGCTCGTACGTGACGTCATCGTCGCCGCCCTGGGGTTCGCCTACGCGATCTGGGCCATGTACGGAACGGGCACCGAGTCGATCGCGAAGGGCTACATCCTGCTGATGCTGGGCATCCCGGTGTACGTGTACATGCGGTGGCGCCGCAGTGCTGAGCGTGCGGTGCCTCAGGTGATCGAGACCAGGAAGGAGACACCCGAGGCGTCCCAGATCGAGATGCAGAAGGTCGACGTCTGATCGACATCGAACGACGATTCGCTACCGCCCCCGAACAGGGGGCGGTAGCGAAAGGGAGGGGTGAGGGCAATGCCACGAAGAGTCCTGATCATGGGAGCCGCGGGTCGCGACTTCCACGACTTCAACGTCACCTACCGCGACGACCCCGAGTCGGAGGTCATCGCGTTCACGGCCACGCAGATCCCGTTCATCGCCGACCGGACCTACCCACCGGAGCTGGCCGGGCCTCGCTACCCCAAGGGGATCCCCATCTACCCGGAGGAGCGGCTGACCCAGCTCATTGAGGACCTGAAGGTCGACGACGTGGTCTTCGCCTACTCAGACGTGTCGCATGAGTACGTCATGCACCGGGCGAGCCAGGTCCTAGCGGCCGGGGCGAACTTCGTCCTGCTCGGTCCCGATGCCACGATGCTGCGGGCCGAGGTCCCGGTCGTTGCGGTCTGCGCCGTCCGGACGGGCTCCGGGAAGAGCCAGACGACGAGATACATCGCCGAGCTCTTGAAGGGGGAGGGCCTGAAGGTCGTCGCGGTCAGGCACCCGATGCCCTACGGCGATCTCCTGGCAGAGCGGGTGCAGCGGTTCGCCGAGCTCGAGGACTTGGACCGCGCGGGCGTCACCATCGAGGAGCGCGAGGAGTACGAGGCCCATATCCGGACCGGTACCGTCGTCTATGCCGGCGTCGACTATGGGGCGATCCTGGAGCAGGCACAGCGGGAATGCGACGTCCTTCTGTGGGACGGCGGGAACAACGACCTGCCCTTCTACCGTCCGGACGTCCACATCACGGTCACCGACCCGCTGCGGGCAGGTCAGGAGCGAACCTATCACCCGGGTGAGGCGAACCTGCGGATGGCCGACGTGGTGCTGATCAACAAGGTCGGCAACGCCCTACCAAGACAGATCGCCACGATCGAGGAGTCCGTGCGGGAGATCAACCCCGGCGCCACAGTCATCAAGGCGGACAGCGTGGTCACGTTGAGCCACCCCGAGGACGTCACTGGAAAGAGGGTCCTGGTCGTCGAGGACGGCCCCACCCTGACGCACGGCGGGATGAAGTTCGGGGCCGGTGTCGTCGCGGCTCGGCTGGCGGGAGCGGCCGAAATCATGGATCCCAGGCCCTATGTGACGGGGTCGATCGCCGAGATCTTCCGAACGTACGATGTCGGACCCGTGCTTCCGGCCGAAGGCTACTCAGCGGAACAACTCGGCGAGCTCGAGCAAGCGATCGCTGCCACTCCATGCGACAGTGTCGTTGTCGCGACGCCAGTGGACTTGCGGCACATCATCCGGCTGACGAAGCCGGCCGTCCGTGTCACGTACGAGCTCAAGGAGATCGGGCCGTCCAGACTGCACGACGTGCTGGGCTCGGTGATCGCCCGCACCGACCTCGTGCCGACGGCGTGACCGAACTCACAGCGACCGCCTCGCCCTGAACGTCGAGGCGGTCGCTTGCTGCCAAGGCTCTCGTCGAGCCCTACTCCCCTGCTCTCATGCCGCCTTCTTCGCCGCCTTCTTCGCCTCGGACGAAGGAACCTTTGGCTCCTCCTCTGTGGCGCTGGAGGCGCGGCCCCAAAGCCTCGCCCACCACGTCAAAGCCAGAAAGGCCAACACAACGCCGGCACCGACAAGAGCCCATACCCACGAGCCGCCACCTTCGGACGGCACTGGGCTGATGGGGACCCCCGCTCCAAGCATCGATACTCACCTCCGAGGTTGAAGCTCCCACGAATCGGCCACGGGGGACACGGGCGACCGGCCCGGTCACGCCGTGACCATCGGCACGGTTCGGCCACGACTGGCTGCCGTCGTTCCCGGACCGGGCGGGGCAAGCGGCCTCACCCACCCTGGACCCGCGCGCCTCACCGGAGTCGTAGTTCGGAGTCAGGTGGAACGGCATAGCCGTGGCGGAACGACGCATCCCGCGCCACTGCTCCGCACTCTGGAGATCGGGGCCCGCCTATTGGCATCGTCCTTAACCAGTGTGCTCTCCCGTGAGACGGGTCTGGACGCAGCCTTGTCATAGCCGCGGGCTGCTGGCTCTCGGCCCCCTCAACGGGGGCCGATCGGCCGTGATGTCCACCCAGCACGCGCCCCATACTCGGATGTGGAGCGTGGATATCGGGGGTGGGTTCGATGCTTCTCGTGAGAGACGTAATGAGGCGACAGTTCTACGGCATCGCACCGAACGATGCCATCGTCGACGCTGCACGGGAAATGGTCCTCCGGTCGGTGGACAGCTTGCTGGTCGTGGATGGCGACCTCCTCCTGGGGATCGTGACGGAACGTGATGTGCTGCGGGCCGCGCTCCCCTCGGTGGGGGAGCTGATGCAGGCGGAGTCGTGGTCGGAGCTTCGCGACCTCGTGGGCGTCGCCTCTGAGCACTTCGGTGTGCCGGTGCGCGAGATCATGACGATCCACGTGGCGACGACCACGCCGGACACACCGCTGACCGAGGCCCTCGCCAGGATGATGGCAAAGGGCTTCCGCCGGCTTCCCGTGGTCGAGCCGGAGTCGGGGGTGATCCTCGGAACCATCAGCCAGCGGGACGTCCTGGGAGCCTTGGTCCTCGCAGACCGGGCGGCCGCCAGCCAGCACCGGACCCGGATCGTCGCGGCGAGCTGACGCCGCAGCGAGCGGTACCGGAGGCTTTGTTGCATTGGCTGTCGAGGCGCCGCATCGGGGAGACTCGCGCCATGAGATCGCAGCGGCACCCTCGCCCCTGTCTAGCCCCGCCCTCGGCCTTCGCTGGGTACCGGTTCCCGCCTGAGGTCATCACCCTGGCGGTCCGGTGGTACCTGCGGTTCGGCCTCTCCTACCGGGACGTGGAGGAGCTTCTCGCCGAACGCGGGGTCGGGGTCGACCACGTCACGGTGTACCGGTGGGTCCAGCGGTTCGCGCCGGACTTCGCGGAGGCCGCTCGGGCTCGACAACACGTCATCGGAGATC
>DASSSA010000003.1:0-4588 GCA_035701505.1 Actinomycetota bacterium | reverse complement strand
AGCCCCGGATCGTCGGGGAAGGAGCCAAGGCGGGTGGTGGTCACCCGGACCGAGGTCGTCATCCCCGGCACGGCGTCCACCTTCATCCGGAACGCGGGGATCCAAAACGAGTGGAGCACGTCCACGCTCGTCACGTCGAACCGGATTCGGGTGTCCACGGGCAGCACCAGCTCCTCGCGGCTGGTGACGTGCTCGTCCGGGTACGTGACCGTCCACGCCCACTGCGCCCCCTCGAGCTGCACCACCATGTCCTCGTCGGCCTCCCCCCGGATCTCCGACAGGCCCACGAGCCCCGGGTTCACGATCAGGACCACCGCCAGGGCGCTGGTGACGGCGAGCCACAGGGCGTAAACGGCCAGGCTTCCCGCCACCGGCGGACCGTCCTCGGCCGGCTTCCCCTTCGCCCGGTGGCGCACCACGCTCACGATGAGGACGGCGAGGACAAAGGCGAACACCGGCACCGCCAGACGCATGAGCAGGCGGAAGGCCGAATCGGACACCTCGGCCTCCCGGGCGTAGCCGCCGGGAAAGATCCGGGCGTTCCACACCGCGGCCTCGCCCACGGCGGTGAGGCCCAACCACAAAACGGCCGCCGACCATCCGTCCCGCTTCATCGGCGTCCGTCTCGGGGTGCAGCCCTGCCGGCGCCATCTCGTGCCCCGCTCAAGTCGGGCGAGAATCTACCCAGGCCCACCCGCAGGGGCCACGGGGCAAAGGTCCCAGCCTTCCCGGGACCCTTGTCCCTAGGCAGCGATTGACCGGCGCCGCGAGGCTGGGCGGTTCATGGAGCGCGGGGCCGTCGAGCGATTGGAGGTGCTGTCGCGCGATAAGTGCTTGGCGCTCATGGCGACGGTGCCGGTGGGGCGGCTGGGGGTCAGCATCGAGGCGCTGCCGGCCATCCTCCCGGTGAACTTCGCCCTTCTGGCAGACCGGATCATCGTCCGGTCGGTCCCCGGTACGAAGCTCGACGCGGCGACCGCGAAGAACGTGGTCGCGTTCGAGGTCGACGGCTACGACCCCGGAGGGGACTGGGGGTGGAGCGTGCTCGTCCGGGGGGTGGCCTCGGAGATCACCGATCCTGCGGAACTGGCCGAGGTCCGGGCCCTGCCCCTGCGAGCCTGGGCGTTGGGCGACGCCGCCGACCGGTTCCTCGCCATCGAGGCGACCCTCGTCAGCGGGCGGAGGTTCGGTCGGTGACTGGTCGGCGTCGGTTCACCGAACCCGTACTCTCGCGACCCGACGATGGTGTCGTCCGACCTAAAGAGCCACTCCGACGCGGAACAAGCGGCTGCGTGGCCGCTACCCTGGGCCCTAATGAGCATAGGCGGCGCTCGCTCGTGATCGCCCCAGGCTCGGTGGCCCATGCGATGGCAGGCACTCGACCGCCCGACACATCAGACTGTTTCACGTCCGGAAGGCTGCTGAGTGGTCTGGGAGCTGCGGCGGCGACGCGGTCCCGCTGGCCTCGGGACCAATGGCCCTAGCCCAAGAACCCCGCTCGGAGGTATGGAACGGCCAAGGGCCGCCTCAGGAACCGGTTCCGTCGGTCGCTGCGGAGGTGGTGAGGGGCAGCCCCCAGGGGGGAGGTGACCGCGATGGAGCGGACCGAGGGGCCGAGTTGCCTGGAGTGGCCGGGAGAGTCCGCATCGGAGGTGAGCTGACATGGGTGGCAACAAGACGGTGGTGTACAGGGGTCCCGGCAAGGTGGCCGTCGAGGACCTCGATTATCCGGAGCTCGAGCTGGCCGAGCAGAAGCGCAGATGCGATCACGGGGTGATCCTGAAGGCGGTGGCCACCAACATCTGCGGGAGCGACCAGCACATGGTACGGGGACGCACCACGGCTCCGGTGGGCCAGACGCTGGGCCATGAGATCACCGGCGAGGTGGTCGAGGTGGGCCGGGACGTCGAATACATCCAGATCGGCGACGTGGTATCGGTCCCGTTCAACATCGCCTGTGGCCGGTGCCGGATGTGTATGGAGCGCAGCACCGGCGTCTGCCTGAACGTCAACCCCGCCCGCCCAGGTGCCGCCTACGGCTACGTGGACATGGGCGGGTGGCTCGGCGGGCAGGCCGAGTACGTCATGGTCCCCTACGCGGACTTCAACCTACTGAAGTTCCCGGACAAGGACCAGGCCATGGAGAAGATCCGGGACCTCGCCATGCTCTCGGACATCTTCCCCACGGGCTACCACGGGGCGTTCAGGGCCGGCGTGACCACGGGTTCCACGGTGTACATCGCAGGGGCCGGCCCGGTCGGGCTGGCCGCCGCCACCTCGGCGCACCTGTTGGGCGCGGCGGTGGTCATCGTGGGCGACATGAACGCCGACCGGCTGGCCCAGGCCCGGACCTTCGGGTGCGAGACCATCGACCTTACCAGCGACGCTCCGCTTCCGGACATGATCGCCGAGATCGTGGGGGAGCCGGAGGTGGACGCGGCGGTCGACGCGGTCGGCTTCGAGGCCCGGGGGCACGGAGCCGGGGCAGGCGAGGCACCGGCCACCGTCCTGAACGACATCATGACCATCACCCGGGCGTCCGGCGGGCTCGGGATTCCGGGCTTGTACGTGACCGGCGATCCCGGCGGCATCGACGAGGAGGCCAAGATCGGGTCACTCAAGGTCCGCATCGGTCTCGGATGGGCAAAGTCCCTCCACTTCACTACCGGACAGTGCCCGGTCAAGCGGTACAACCGCCAGTTGATGATGGCGATCCTGCACGACAAGGTGCACATCGCCAGGAACGTCAACGCCACGGTGATCCCGCTGGAGGAAGCTCCCACGGGCTATGCGGAATTCGACAAGGGGGCGGCCAGGAAGTTCGTCCTCGACCCCCACCGGCTGATCGGGAGCGCCGCGTAGCGCGGCCCGGATCGAAGCCAGGCCCCCCGGAACGCGGGGGCCTGGAGGAGGGGGGTCTGGCGGGAGGGGGCAACCCCGGGTTCCGGGGTCGCCCCCTTTCCTCGGTGCTCGCGTTCATCGAGGGCCTGTTCGGTCTGGAGCGGATGACCCAGCGGGACGCCGACGCCGACCCGTTATCGGGGGCGTTCGACTTCGAGAACCCGCGCTTCAAGAAGCTACTGCTTGATCTGAGGCAGGACTGTCCCTACGGAACCGGTCTCGCCTCCCTGCGGCTGTGTTCGGTGCGGGGGATCCCCGTGACGGGTGACTGATCGGAGCCGCCACAGCCAGTGTCAGGCCCGCTACGCGCAGTCCGGCACGCCCGACAGGCGTCTTCCTGAACGAGCGGGAGCTTGCCGAGAATGGCGCATCGCCGGCGGAAAGGGTGCGCTCGTCCTGGAGACGGCCAAGGGGAGGCCCTTCGCTAACCAACAACCGGGCGGATGTCCATCAACGCATTCGTGCTGTGGAGACGACATACCAGCTTCGTGCCTGGGCGCGATTTCCTTCGAACCCGTTTGATAGGGTCGGGCCGTGCGGGGCCCGCGCGATCCCAATTCCAGCTACGAGATCGACCCCGTAGCTCGGTGCGAGCGCCCCGACGACGAGCGCTCGCCGTTCTTCTCGCGGAGGCGGTTCCTTCGGACCTCCGGGCTCGCGATCGCCGGGGCGGCCCTCTACTCGTGCACGGGCGGGGGCCGGAACCGGCCCGTCGTCACCAAGACGGCGACGAGGTCGATCACCGCGACCGATACCCGCTGGCCGGTCAAGCGCGTGGTGTACGTGATGCCTGAGAACCGGAGCTTCGACAACATCTACGGGCGGTTCCCCGGCGCGAACGGCGCCACCACAGGCGTGAAGTTCGGGGAGGAGGTGCCGCTCACGCCCGCCCCGCAATGGCTCCCCGGCGACCTCCCACACGACCGAGCCGCGTACCTGAACAGCGTCAACGGCGGGGCGTACGACGGCTTCGGGATCGGCCAGTTCGGCGACCCGTGGGCCTACACGACGCTCGAGGCGGACATGGTTCCGGTCTACTGGCAGCTTGCCCAGGACTACGTCCTCTGCGACAACTTCTTCTGCTCGGTCGGCGGTCCCTCGTACCCGAACCACTTCTTTTTCGTTGCCGGTCAGTCCGGCGGGGTCCTCGACAACCCGGAGAACATCGAGGTCCGCAAGGACGAGAACGGCGTGTTCAAGAGCTGGGGCTGCGACGCCGTGGGCGAGGAGGTCTTCGTCTTCGTGAAGGACGAGGAGGGCAACCTGACCAAGCACGACACCTGCTTCGACTTCCGCACCGTTCCCGAGCAGCTCGAGGAGATCGGGGTGAGTTGGGCGTACTACTCAGCGCGCCCCTACCAGGCGGGGTACTTCTGGAACGCGCTGAACGCCATCTCAGGCGTGTTCCACACGGACCTGTGGCGGCCCGAGCGGATCCGTCCCGTCGATCGGATCGTGGACGACATCCGCGAGGAGAAGCTCCCCGCCGTCACCTGGGTCACCCCGCGGTTCGAGCTCTCGGGTCACCCACCCGAGAGCACCTGCTTCGCGCAGAACTGGCTGGCCGGCATCGTGAACGCCGTCATGCAGAGCGAGGCCTGGAAGCACACCGCGCTGTTCATCGCGTGGGACATGTGGGGAGGTCTCTACGACCACGTCCCGCCGCCCGTGGTCGACGACCTCGGCT
>DASSSA010000002.1:0-9065 GCA_035701505.1 Actinomycetota bacterium | reverse complement strand
CTCCAGTACCCGCTGGTCCGGTTGGTCGACGCCGAACGCGAAATGGAGTTTCCCCGGGGCGATCACATCTACCGCGGGTTCGCCTACGACATGCAGGACAACACGATCTGGGGGGCAACCGCCTTCATCCTGCACAGCCTGATCGAGATCGTTCGGAAGGAGCAGTCGTGAGCGACGAGCAGACCCCACGGCACGCGCCGAACGACGCGACGCTGCGGTCGATCCTGGACGAGGCCAGGACCATCGCCGTCGTGGGGCTCTCATCGAAGACGCGCCGAGACTCCTACGGGGTAGCGCGATACCTTCAGCGTCATGGGTACCGTATCGTCCCGGTGAACCCGAACGAGACCGAGGTGCTGGGGGAGAAGGCGTACCCGTCCCTCCTCGACGTGCCGACGGAAGTGCCGATCGACATCGTGGACGTCTTCCGCGCGGCAGAAGCGACGCCGCCGATCGCGGAGCAGGCGGTGAGGTCCGGCGCCCGCGTCCTGTGGCTCCAGGAGGGGATCGTGAACGACGAGGCTCGCCGGATCGCCGAGGAGCGTGGCCTCACGGTCGTCATGGATCTGTGCATCCGCACGACGAGGGCCCGGTTGGAGGGGGAATGACCGTGCAGAAGTGGGAGTACTTCGTGGCGCCGCTGCTCGAGCACAACCCCGGCGAGATCTTGAACACATTCGGGGAGGACGGCTGGGAACTGGTCTCGGTGGCCCAGGTCACGACGCCGGCCGGCGGCCAGTCCCTGATCGCCTATCTGAAGCGTCCGATGGGCTAGAGAGCGGTCAGCGGCGGAGGATCCGGCGCCGGAGGAGGATCAGCCCGCCGATCAGGATGGCGGCGATGACCAGCCGGACGCCGGTCCCGGCTCCGCTGTCGAAACCGGGCGACGCGGGGCTCCCCGTCGGCACCGGGGAGCCGCGTGGAGTTCCCACCAGACGGAGGAGCGAGTCCGTCGTCGTCAGGTAGATGGTTCCGTCCGGCCCGCGGGAAACGTCGATCACGGGCCCGTCGATGCCGGGGATCCGGCCGGGCGTTCCCGCCGTTCGCCCGTCGGGCGACAGGTCGGCCTCGTACAAGCCACCTCGGTAGCTCCCGAAGTACAGTTGCCGCCCGTCGGCCGAGACGGCGCAACCGGTCGGCACGATCTCTTCTGGGAAGACCAGGACGGGGTCCACGAACCCCGGCGTGCCGCCCGATCCCAGCTGATCGGGCCATCCGTAGTTCCCGCCGGCCACGATCCGATTGACCTCGTCGTCGCTCGCTGGTCCGTTCTCCGTCTCCCACAGGGCGCCGGTCACCGGGTCGAAGCACAGGCCGAACGAGTTGCGGATTCCCAGGGCGTACACGGGGTTGTCCGGCCGCAGGGGATTGTCGTCGGGCACCGAGCCGTCCGGATCCAAGCGGAGCACCTTGCCGCCCAGGTCGTTCGGGTCCTGCGCTCGCTCGGCGTCGTGCGCCTCCCCGGTCACGGCGTAGAGCTTGCCGTCGGGCCCGAAGGCCATGTCGCCGCCGTTGTGATATCCGGTCACGGCGGGGAGCAGCGTGATGAGGGGATCGACCTCTCCGGCCGTGTTCCCCTGGGCCCGGACCCGGATGATCCGGTTGGACGCGCCACCCGCCTCCGAGTAATAGAGGTACGCCCACGGCTCTCGCTCGAAGTCTGGGTGAAGGACGATCCCCAGGAGCCCTCGCTCGGCGCTCGCCTCAACGGAGACGTGGACGAACGGCTCGGGCAGAACCCGTCCGTCGCGGATGATCCGGACATCGCCCGTCTCCTTCTCCGTGAAGAAGATCCTGCCGTCGGGGGCGAAGGCCATGTTCGTGGGGAATGCGAGGTCATCGGCCACCGGTACCACCGATGGCTGCGCCGCGAGCTGAGGAAGGGACGTCGCGGCGAATGCGAACGCGGACAGGACAACGAACGAACGGCGGGCCATGTCTTGCGAGTCTAGACGTGGGATCGGGGAAGGCGGCCCCGGCGAGCTCGACGAGCCGAGGCGAGAACGTCCTGCGATGCCCGGGCCGCTGCCTCCCGTGCTAGTCCAGCGCCCGCTCGAGATCCGCGACCAGGTCATCGGGATGCTCGATCCCGACCGACAGCCGGATCAGGGTATCGGGGACGGCGAGCGGTGAGTCGCTCACGCTCGCGTGGGTCATCGGTGCCGGCATCTCGATGAGGGATTCCACGCCCCCGAGCGATTCGGCCAGGAAGAACAACTCCGTCCCCTGCACCACGCGGAGGGCTTCGTCCTTGGATCCGGTCTCGAACGACACCATGCCGCCGAAGTCCTTCATCTGGCGGACGGCGACCTCGAACCCGGGGTGGCCGGGGATCCCGGGGAAGTGCACCCTGCTCACCCTGGGGTGCTCCGAGAGGAACTCGGCGATACGCCTGGCGCCGCGGCAGTGCGCCTCCATGCGTAGGGCGAGGGTCTTCACGCCGCGGAGCGCCAGGTAGCAGTCCATGGGGCCGGGGACCGCCCCCATGGCGTTCTGCAGGAACGCGAGACGGTCGGCGAGCGCATCGTCGTTCGTCACGACGGCCCCGCCGACCAGGTCCGAGTGACCGCCGAGGTACTTCGTCACCGAGTGCACCACGACGTCGGCACCGAGCTCGAGCGGCCGCTGGAGGTACGGCGTTGCGAAGGTGTTGTCGACCACACACATCGCGCCGCCGCCGTGTGCGAGCTCGGCGGCGGCCGTGATGTCGATCACTTTGAGCAGCGGGTTGGTCGGCGTCTCCACCCACACGACCCTCGTCTCATCGCGCACCGCGGCGCGGAACGCGGAGAGGTCGGTCATGTCCACGACGTCGTGGGCAACGCCCCAGTCGGCGAGCACCCGTAGTAGCCGGTACGTTCCGCCGTACACGTCGTTCGACAGCAACACGTGGTCCTCCGGCCGGAGCGTCAGGAGAAGCGTGGCCTCGGCGGCCATCCCCGATGCGAAGCAGAGCCCGTGGCGACCGCCCTCGAGCGACGCGAGCACGGTCTCCAGGGCCTCGCGCGTGGGGTTGCCGGTCCGCGCGTAGTCGAACCGCTTCGGCTTCCCCACCTCCGGCTGCGCGTACGTGGACGTCTGGTAGATCGGGACATTCACGGCGCCGAACGCCGGCTCGGGCTCCTGCCCGGCGTGGACCGCCCTGGTCTCGAACCTCATCGCATCTCCGGAGGAACCTGCCATCTTCGCCTCCTGAGCTCCTCGACGGCGTCCTGGCCCGAGCGGGCCAGGCCCCACAGCAGCGACTTGCGCTTCGAATCGTGCCCCGGCGCGAACTCCCTCGCCGTCGAGGACGCGCAGTCGGGATGGCCGCATCCGCATCGGGCCAGACCGTGGAACACGAGCTGATCCTGACCGTCGGAGCCCTCCGGCTGCCGGCATCGGGGGTACGGAGGCGGCGGAAGGGTCGCCGCCGGCAGGACGATCACGCCCTCCAGGGGGTCGCCCGGCGCGAAGCACCTGCCGCCGAGCGCGTGCAGGCCGGTGAGGGCCGCCAGGGCGGCATCCACCTGGTCCAACGACCGGAGGTCCTCGGTGGCCACCCCCTGGGCCCGCAGCACCCTGCGTCGCCACTCGCGTTTCGTCCGCCCGGTACTCATGCCGCTCGGGGGGAGGCATCCCGCCAGGACGACGGCAGTCGCGTGGGGGAACACCTCGATGGCCCTGCCGGCGACCGCGCCACTCGCGTAACGTGCGAACCCCTCTCTGGCGGCAGCCTCGAAGACCTCGAAGCCGGCTCGCATCCAGTCGTAGAAGACGCTGTTCGCCTTCTTCGGATCCGAAGGTGTTCCGAAGGACTGGATCCCGAACCGACGGATCTCGCGCTCGGTGAGCCGCGATCCGCCGGGACTCCGTCCCCATGCGGGCGGCGAGTCGATCGCCACCACATCGGGTCGAACCTGTCTGATGAGCTCCCCGACCTCCTCCACACCCAGACGGCGCCGCGCCTCGGACGGCAGAAGGCTCTCGTCGAGCAGGACGGCATCGAGGCCCTTGCGTTTCGCCCCGACGTCGATGCCGAGCGAGCGCACGCCGGTCGGGGTGTCCTACGGGGTCCGCTGGCGGTGGGCCAGGAACTCGAGGAGGTCGCTCCGGGTCAAGACCCCGAGGACCTGGCCGGCCTTGGCCACTAGGACGGCCGGCTCCCGCTGGAGCTCGGCGAAGGCCACCTCGATGGGCTGGTCGAACTCGACCATGGGGATCGGAGGGCCCATGACCTCGGCAACGTCGGCCTGGAGCGCGTCGGGGTCCCGGAAGATGCGGTCGAGGAGGGCTCGCTCCTGGATCGCCCCCACGAACTGGGTCACGTCGAGGGACGACGGCTCGCGCACCACCGGCGCCTGCGAGATCCCGTATTCCTGGAGCGCGTCGATGGCCTGGCGCACCTTGTCGTGCGCGTTCACCGTCACCATCGGGGGAAGGTCGCCGCGCTTGACCGATACGACCTCCTCGACCCGCACGACCTCGGGGCGTTCGAGCATCCCGTACTGGAGCAGCCAGGAATCGGAGTACAGCTTGGAGAGGTAGTTGCGTCCGGTGTCGGGGAAGATGACGACGACGGTCTTCGACTCGTCCAGCTCCCGGCCCACTTCGAGGGCGGCGTGCAGGGCGGTCCCCGATGACCCCCCGACCAGGATGCCCTCCTGCCGGGTCACCGCCCGGGCCAGGCGGAACGAATCGGAGTCGGAGACTCGTACCCATCGATCCACGACCGAGGGATCGAAGGTCTCCGGCCAGAAGTCCTCGCCGATCCCCTCCACCAGGTAGGGCCTCGCCGTGTCGCCCGAGTACAGGGATCCCTCGGGGTCCGCGCCCACCACGGTGACACTGGGCTTCCTCTCCTTCAGGTATCGGGCGGCGCCGGTAATCGTGCCGCCCGTCCCCACCCCGGCCACGAACACGTCGATCTGGCCCCCGGTCTGTTCCCAGATCTCCGGGCCCGTGGTCTCGTAATGGGCCTTGGGGTTCTCCTGGTTGAAGTATTGGTTGGGCTGGAACGCACCCGGGATCTCCTCGGTCAGCCGGTCGGCCACGCGGTAATAGGACTCTGGAGACTCGGGCGCGACGGCGGTCGGGGTGATGACCACCTCGGCGCCGTAGGCTCGAAGGAGCGCCACCTTCTCCTGGCTCATCTTGTCCGGCATGACGAAGATGCACTTGTAGCCCTTGATCGCCGCGGCGATGGCCAGGCCATGACCGGTGTTACCCGAGGTCGGCTCGACGATCGTCCCACCCGGTTGCAGTTGTCCCCCGCGCTCGGCGGCCTCGATCATGCGAAGGCCGATCCGGTCCTTCACGCTCCCGCCGGGGTTCACCATCTCGAGCTTGGCCAGGATGGCCGGTCGGACCCCCCGGACCACCTTGTGGAGCCGGACGAGCGGCGTGTTGCCCATGCCATCCAGGAACGACTCGAGCACCTGCACCGTGCTACTCCCTGCTCCCGGTGATCCGGGCCCCTATTGTGCTTTACTCGCGCCGCCCCGTCCGAACATAGGGGGGACGGTTACCTCGCCGAGGCCGGCCAGTGAGCGATGAACCCCAGGCACCCGCGCGGGAGTCGATCCTCGTCGTGGAGGACGACGAGTTCATCGCTCGCATCCTCCGGGCCGAGCTCGCCGGGGCGGGGTACGAGGTTCGAACGGCTTCCGATGGCGTGGAGGCCCTGGACGCCGCGTTCGAACGATGCCCCGACCTGGTCCTGGCCGACGTGATGATGCCGAACATGGACGGCTACGAGATGACCCGGCGGCTCCGGGGGGATCCCCGGACCGAGGCCGTGAGCATCATCATGCTCACCGCTCGGGGGGTGGCCGCCGACAAGCTCGAGGGCCTCACCGCGGGGGCCGACGACTATATCGTCAAGCCATTCGACGCCGATGAGCTCCTCGCCCGGATCCGGGGGGTACTCCGGCGCGCCGAGTACATGCGCTCGGTGTCCCCGCTCACCGGCCTCCCCGGCAACGTCAGGATCGAGGACGAGATCGAGGCCCGGATCGCCCACGGACTGGATTTCGCGCTGCTGTACCTCGACCTGGACAACTTCAAGGCCTACAGCGACCGGTACGGATTCGTCCGGGGGGACGAGGCGCTCAAGGCGACGGGTCAGCTGATCCGGGACACCGCGAAAGGGGTGGGCAGCTCCGCCACGTTCGTGGGGCATATCGGGGGGGACGACTTCGTGGTGGTGACGTCCCCGGAGCACGCGACGGCGATCGCCGAAGAGGTCATCCGGCGGTTCGACGAGCTGGCCCCGACCCTCTACGACCCAGAGGACGCCGCCCGTGGCTTCGTGGAGGCGGAGGATCGCCAGGGCAGGCGGCAGCGGTTCCCGCTCGTGTCCGTCTCGATCGGGATCGCCTCCACGGACACCCGCCGGTTCTCTCACCGGGCGGAGGTGGTCCAGGTGGCGACCGAGCTCAAGAACTACACGAAACGGTCCCCCGGGTCGGCCTACACCCTCGATCGCCGGGGGATGGCCGGGGGGTAACGCTTTACCGGTCCGCCCCCCGTGCCGATTGCCATCAGGTGGAGACCGATACCTGGACGAGGTCCGCCCCGGTGCCCGGGCTTCCGGGACCGGAGGTCCCGTCGGGTGAGTCGATCCTGGTGGTCGACGACGACCCGTTCATCGCCCGCCTGCTCGAGATCGAGCTCCGGGCGGCCGGCTACGAGGTGCAGACCGCGCCCGACGGAGAGAGGGCGCTCGAGATCGTTCACGAGGACTGCCCGGACCTCATCCTGGCCGACGTGATGATGCCGAACATGGACGGGTACGAGCTCACCCGGCGCCTTCGCCTCGACGGCAGGTCCGCCAGCGTGAGCATCATCCTCCTGACCGCCCGAGGGCTCTCCGCGGACAAGCTCGAGGGCTTCTCGGTGGGAGCGGACGATTACATCGTCAAGCCGTTCGACACGCCCGAGCTCCTGGCCCGGATCCGCGGCGTTCTCCGGCGGGCCAGGGAGATGCGGGCCCAGTCGCCGCTCACGGGACTCCCGGGGAACGTTCGGATCGAGGAGGAGATCGAGAAGCGGGTGGCCAACGAGGAGATGTTCGCCATCCTGTACGCCGACCTGGATCACTTCAAGGCCTACAACGACCACTATGGCTTCACCCGGGGCGACGAGGCCATCCAACACACCGCCCGCCTGATCCAGAACACCGCGCTGGCGGTCGGCGGGATGGAAATCTTCGTGGGCCACGTTGGCGGCGACGACTTCGTCGTGGTGTGCCACGCGGACCACGCTACGACGATCGCCGAGAACATCGTGCAGACGTTCGAGCGGGAGACGGCCGGCCTGTACGATCAGGAGGATCGCGACCGCGGCTTCATCGAGGTGGTGAACCGCCGGGGAGTGACCCAGCGGTTCCCCTTCCTGTCCCTGTCCATCGGGATCGCCACCAGCGCCCATCGGAAATTCAAGCACTACGCCCAGGCCGTGGCCATCGCCACCGAGATGAAGACGTTCACCAAGGGCACGGCGTGCTCCTCCTGGGCCGTGGACCGCCGCACGTCGTAACCCGATCGGCCGCTCGTCCCACCTTGATCCGCGCAGCCACCACTATCATGCCGAGGCGACGCAAGGAGGCGAGGCGCATGGGCGCTCGTGAGATCAGGGCTCCGCGCGGGTCGACTCTCTCGTGCCGGGCGTGGCCGCAGGAGGCGGCGCTCCGCATGCTCATGAACAACCTCGACCCCGATGTGGCCGAGCGGCCACAGGACCTTGTGGTGTACGGCGGGACGGGCAAGGCCGCTCGGAACTGGGAGTGCTTCGACGTCATCGTGAAGGCGCTCCGAGGCTTGGGCGACGACGAGACCCTCCTCGTCCAATCGGGCAAGCCGGTCGCCGTGTTTCGGACGCACGAGATGGCTCCCCGCGTCCTGATCTCCAACTCCATGCTGGTACCGAAATGGGCGGACTGGGACACGTTCCGGGAGCTCGAACACGCCGGGCTCACCATGTACGGCCAGATGACCGCGGGATCGTGGATCTACATCGGTACACAGGGGATCCTTCAGGGAACGTACGAGACCCTGGCCGAGGCAGCGGCGCAACGGTTCGGCGGAACGCTCAAGGGGACCATCACGCTGACCGGTGGGCTGGGCGGCATGGGGGGAGCGCAGCCGCTCGCCGTCACGATGAACGAGGGGGTCGCGCTGTGCGTGGAGGTCGATCCATCGCGCATCGAGCGGCGGATCAAGACCCGGTACCTCGACCGCGAGACCGACGACATGGACCTCGCGGTGGACTGGGCGGAGGATGCTCGCGCCAACGGTGAGGCGGTCTCGATCGGGCTCCTCGGCAACTGCGCCGATGCCTTCCCTGAGCTCCTGGCAAGAGGGTTCTCGCCACAGGTCGTCACCGACCAGACGTCCGCCCATGACCCGTTGGGCGGCTACGTCCCGGCCGGGCTGTCGCTTGAACAGGCCGCCGAGCTCCGGGCGTCGGATCCGGACGAATACCAGAAGCGAGCCCGCGTGTCGATGGCCCGCCACTGCGAGGCCATGATCGGATTCTTGGATGCCGGCTCCGAGGTCTTCGACTATGGGAACAACCTACGGGCCGGAGCCAAGGCCGGTGGGTTCGTCCGAGCGTTCGACTACCCGGGGTTCGTGCCCGCGTTCGTCCGGCCGATGTTCTGCGAGGGCAAGGGCCCGTTCCGGTGGGCGGCGCTCTCCGGGGATCCAGAGGACATCCTGAAGACGGATCGGGCCGTGGCCGACCTGTTCCCGACGAACGACCGCCTGCAGAGGTGGCTCCGGATGGCCCAGGATCGCGTGGCGTTCCAGGGGCTGCCGGCTCGGATCTGCTGGCTCGGCTACGGCGAGCGAGCCCAGGCGGGCCTGCGGTTCAACGAGATGGTGGCGAGCGGCGAGCTCTCGGCGCCGATCGTGATCGGCCGGGATCACCTGGACTCGGGGAGCGTGGCCAGCCCGTACCGGGAGACCGAGGGGATGCGGGACGGCTCCGACGCCATCGCCGACTGGCCGATCCTGAACGCCCTCGTCAACACGGCGTGCGGTGCGACCTGGGTCTCCGTCCATCACGGCGGGGGAGTCGGCATC
>DASSSA010000001.1:0-3916 GCA_035701505.1 Actinomycetota bacterium | reverse complement strand
GGGTCGACTGGCGGGCCGAGGCCGAGCTCGCGCTCCAGGCGCGGCGGGACGTGGAGGCCTCCTCGCGGCAGCCCCAGGTGCTCGACCGGTTGATGGCCAAAGCCAGGCGCGAACACTCGAGGGCCGGTCCCCAGACGGTTGCCGACGACGCGGAGGATCGCCGGAAGCAGTGGGTGACCAAGCGGCTGGTGGCCCACGGGCGTGCCAGGGCCCAGATGCTCGGGTGGCCGGACAACTACACGTTCACCAAGGCCATGGGGGAGCGGGCCGTGGAGGAGCTCGCCGCGGAGCACGGCGTGCCGCTCTCCATCATCCGGCCCTCGATCATCGAGAGCGCGCTGGAGCATCCGCAGCCGGGGTGGATCGAGGGGTTCAAGATGGCCGAGCCCATCATCCTGGCGTACGGGCGCGGCACGATCCCCGAGTTCCCCGGCATCCCCGAAGGCATCGTGGACATCATCCCGGTCGACTACGTGGTGAACGCGATGCTCGCGGTGGCCGCCCATCCGCCGGAGCCGGCCACGCCGGCCTACTACCACGTGAGCTCGGGGAGCCGGAACCCGCTTCAATATCTCGGTCTGTACGAGCTGGTGAAGGAGTACTTCGAGGAGCACCCCCTCCCCGAGCGTGGACGGGGAACGATCAAGGTGCCCGAGTGGAGGTTCCCGGGGAACCTGCGGGTCGAGCGACGGCTGAAGGCCGCCGAGCGCGCGGTGAGATACGCCGACACGCTCGTGTCGCACCTGCCGAAGTCCAAGCGGATGCGTGATCTGGTCGGCCGCGTGGACCGCGACAAGGGCCGGGTCGAGTTCATCCGCCGATACGCCGACCTGTACGGGGCCTACACCGAGGCCGAGGTCATCTACACCGACGACCGGACGCTGGAGCTGTTCCGTTCCCTATCCGAGGATGATCGAGAGCGGTTCCCGTTCGATGCCACGGCCCTCGATTGGCACCACTATCTGGTCGACGTGCACTGCCCGGCGGTCACCATCGGCCTCCGGGCCCTGTCCACCGCACGGGTCAAGCCCAAGGTCCAGATCCGAGAGCGCGAGCAGCTCGTGCTGGCCCTGTTCGACATGGAGGGGACCCTCCTCCCCTCGAACGTGGTGGAGTCTTACGTGTGGGCCCGCATGGCGGACCTGTCCCTCGAGGAGTGGCCCGAGGAGCTGTTCTCGGTGTTCTCCCGGATCCCCTCGTACCTGATGGCGGATCGCCGCGATCGGGGCGAGTTCCTCCGAACCTTCTTCCGGAGGTTCGAGGATGCATCAGTCGAGCGGGTGGACCAGCTGATCGACGACGTGGTGGCGGAGTTCATGCTCCAGAAGCTGTCCGCTGCGGCGGTGCGACGGATCCGCGAGCACCGAGCCGCCGGCCACCGAACCATCCTAATCACGGCCGCGGCCGAGCCGTTCGTCCGCCCGTTGGCCCCCCTGTTCGACATGGTGATCGCGGCAAAGCTCGCCGTGGAAGACGGACGGTACACCGGCTACCTGGCCGAGCCGCCCCTCGTCGGCGAAGCTCGTGCCGCGTGGCTGCGTCGGTACGCGGAAACGGAAGGCGCCGACCTGAAGGCCTCGTACGCCTACGCCGACAGCCACTCCGATCTGGCGCTCCTTCGGGCCGTGGGGAACCCGGTCGTCGTCTCGCCCGACGCCGCGCTGTTGCGGGTGGCCCGGCGCCGGCGATGGCCGATCGAGGAGTGGGAGATGTCGGGAGGCATGCCCAGGGTCCGATTCCCCAAGCCGGCGGTGCGGTGACGAGGAGGGAGGCGGCATGACCATCCAGGCCCTCGAGCTGTTCCGATCGGCCCCCCGCTACCTGACGGCGAGGGCGGTGGGCCAACGGGTCCCGGGCCTGGTGTCGGGGCCGCTCGCACCGCTTCGGCTCGTGAACAAGCGAGACCCGGAACTGCCCGGGCCGGGATGGGCACGGGTCCGGCCGCTCCTTTCGGGCATCTGTGGCTCGGACCTCGCCACCATCTCGGGGCAATCGAGCTTCTACTTCTCGCCCCTGGTGTCGATGCCGTTCGTCCCGGGCCATGAGGTCGTGGGGGAGCTCGTGGACGATGTGGACGGCCTGGCGGCCGGCGGCCGCGTCACGCTGGAGCCGGTCCTGTCGTGCGCGGCCCGCGGCATCGAGCCGACGTGCTCGTCCTGCACGGAGGGGCGGTTCGGCAGGTGCGACCGGGTCACGACCGGGCACGTCTCGGCGGGCCTGCAGACCGGGTTCTGCGCCGACACCGGCGGAGGGTGGAGCCGGATGTTCGTGGCCCATCGCTCGCAACTGCACCCGGTGCCCGACGGCCTGTCCGACCGGCGGGCCGTACTGGTCGAACCGCTCGCCTGCGCGGTCCACGCTGCGCTTCGCGCGAGCGTCCGGACGAACGCCGACGTGCTGGTGATCGGGGCGGGTACGGTGGGGATCCTGACGCTCGTCGCCCTGAAGGAGCTGACTCGCGCGGGGAGCGTCGTGGTCGTGGCCAAGCACAAACGACAGCGGGAATGGGCGGAGTCGTTCGGCGCGACCGACGTCGTGTCTCCAGGCGAGGCCATCAACGAGGTCCGCCGCTCCACAAGGGCATTGAAGCTGAAGCCCGAGCGGGGAAGTCCCTTCCTCCTCGGTGGGGTGGACGTCGCGATCGACTGCGTGGGGTCCAAGGGGTCGCTCGACCTCGCGCTCCGCACGACCAGGGCCGGGGGCCGAGTCGTCCTTGCCGGGATACCGGTGGCCGGCGTGGACCTCACGCCGCTGTGGTTCCGGGAGCTCGAGCTGATGGGGGCGTACACCGGTGGTGTCGAGGAGCGAGGGCGCGGGTCGAGGCCGAAAGGGTCGTCGAACGCCGACGGGACGCCGTCCGGGACCTCAGCGTTCGACATCGCCACCCGGATCGCCAGCGAGACGCCCCTCGACGGGATCGTTGGAGCGACGTATCCGCTCCGGCGGTGGCGGTCGGCCATCGACCATGCGCTCGGGGCCGGGCGGCTGGGGACGTTGAAGGTCGCGTTCGACCTGCGAGCTGAATAAGGAGGAACGTGTGGGCAGACCTGGGTTCGTGTTGGAGGTGGATGAGCGGACGCCGCCTCTCTTGGTCCACGAGGGCGAGGGGTTCCGGCTCCAGAAGTTCCCGCTGGGATCGCGGGTGATCTATCCGCCGGACGCGCTCCCCGGGATCAAGGATGTCAGGGTGGCGATCCGCCGTGCCCTGGCCGAGCCGCACGATTCCGAGCCGCTCGAGGCGCTGCTGAAGCCGGGCATGAAGCTCACGATCGCGTTCGACGACATCTCGATCCCCCTGCCGCAGATGCAGGAGCCCGACGTCCGCCAGCTGGTCCTGGAGGAGGTCATCGAGCTCGCGGCGCGCAAGGGGGTCGAGGACCTCAAGTTGATCGTGGCCAACTCTCTCCATCGTCGGATGACCGGTGACGAGATCAAGCACGCGGTCGGGGAGCGGGTGTTCCGCTCGTTCTACCCGCGGGACCTGACGAACCACGATGCCGAGGACCATGCCAATCTCACGTACCTCGGTACCACCGACAAGGGCGAGGACGTCGAGATCAACAAGCGGGCCGCCGAGTCCGACCTCATCGTGTACGTGAACATCAACCTGGTTGCCATGGACGGCGGGCACAAGTCGGTCCCCGTGGGCCTGGCCAGCTACCGGGGGGTCCGGCCCAACCACAACGTGAGCACGATGCTGCACTCGAAGTCCTACATGGACCCGCGGCCCGGCCACTCCGCCATCCACGACTCGTGCGCGCGGATGGGTCAGCTTCTGAAGGACAACGGCGTCCGCATCTTCACCATCGAGACCACGCTGAACAACGAGGTCTTTCCCGAGCCGTTCGGGTTCATGAACAAGCGCGAGTGGGAGTGGTCGCTGAAGGAGCAGGCCACCTACCTGGCGGCGAGGAAG